>NZ_JAMYRZ010000002.1:0-282338 GCF_040321675.1 Mesorhizobium sp. M0296 | reverse complement strand
CGCTCCTTCGCTCAACTGCCTCTCCAAAGAATCCTTTCTCAGCCTAAACTCAACCCCAAAATCGCCATATGCGATTCCCCTGCCCCTCAAGGGGGGAGATCGTCAGCGTCGCGCGCTTACCGTCAGCTCCGGCTTCTGGCTGATGGTCTGGAACACGACGCAGTAGCGCTCGGTCAGCTTGAGCAGCGCATCGATGCGCTCCTGCGGCTCGTCGGTGTCGAGGCCAAATGTCAGCCGGATGGCGCGGAAGCCAACCGGCGCATCCTTTGCCACGCCAAGCGTGCCGCGAAAGTCTAGGTCGCCTTCGGCCTCCACCGTGGCGGCCCCAAGCTTGAATTCCAGCGCCGTGGCCACCGCCTTCAGCGTGACGCCGGCGCAAGCCACCAGTGCCTCCAGCAGCATGTCGCCGGAGCAGAGTTCGAGCCCGGTGCCGCCGGTCGCCGGATGCAGCCCGGCAATGGCGATCGCCCTGCCTGTCTCGACCTTGCAGGCGATCGATTGGTCGTCGATCGAGCCTTTGGCGCGGAGAGTAATCAGCGCGCGCGAGGCGTCGTCGCGATAGGCCACCTTCAGCGGCGCCTGCATGGCCTTCAATGCGATCGCGTCCATTTCGTTTCTCTCCCATAGTTGCCTGGCTTCGCCGCCTAACGGCGATGCCGTCTGCCCAAACGCAAGTCTCCACTGGCGTAGCGCTTGGCAGGGTTTCGCCCGTATAGCCTGACGATACGGGGAGCATCCAACGCCTTCACACCGTCTCTCGCAACACATTCGTAAGGCCGCCGGACATATGGCCGACATCGCCATCGTGGAAACCCGCGAACGGGTTCTTGCCGGAATCCTGTTCACCGGGGCTGCCTACCTGCTGTTTTCGATGCAGGACGCCTCAAGCTGACACTATGGTGTGTCAGGAAGGGGCAGCGTAGGCTGGTGAGATGACGGGATCGCTGGACATGCCATGCACAGTGGGAAGCGCCCGCGAGCGTACCCTCGGCATCATCCTGGTCTCGGCATCGGCGGCCGTCTTCGGCCTCACCGGCGTGCTGACCAAATCGATCCATGCCGACCCGCTGACCATTACCTGCTGGCGCGGCTTCGTCGGCTCGATCCTGATCAGCCTCTATGTCCTATGGCGCCGCCAGCGCTCCGGCGGTCGCGACAGCTTGCGGCTCGGCTGGCGAGGCTGGCTGCTGGCGATCGAGGGCGCGCTCGCGAGCATCGCCTTTATCTCGGCGTTCAAGTTCACCTTTGTCGCCAATGTCGCGATCATCTATGCCACGGCCCCGTTCGTCACCGCGCTGCTGGCCCTCCTGTTGGTCCGCGAGCCGTTCCGGCTGCAGACGCTTGCCGCCGCTGCTGTGTCACTATGCGGTGTGGCAATCATGGTCTGGTCCGGCTTCGGCACCGGCCATTTGTTCGGCGACGGGCTGGCGCTGCTGATGACGATCGGCAGCGCGCTCTACATGATCATGGTGCGCGCCTTCCGCGACACGCCGGTGGTGTGGGCGGGTGCGGTGTCGGCATTCCTTCTGTTCGTGCTCGGCTGGTTCGTCGCCGATCCGCTGGCTGTCTCGGCCAGGGACGCTGTGCTTCTAGCCACCTTCGGCGCCTCGTTCGCGCTGGCTTCGATCCTGTGGACGGAGGGCACCCGGCTTATTCCGGCGGCCGAGTCCGGATTGCTGGGTTCAGCTGAAGTGCCATTCGCGATCCTGTTTGCCTTCCTGTTCCTGGCGGAGATCCCGCCGGCAGCCAGCATGGTCGGTGGCGCCATCGTGCTTTGCGCGGTGTTCGCTCACGCCGGCCGCGACTGGCTGATGGCCAGGCAGCGCGCAGCGGATGCATGACCAATCCTCGCCGCGTCCGAGCGCGAGTTGGTGGTCCGATCACGAGAAATCCGGTCCTGAAAATTAATTTGAAAAGTCATGGAACCATCATAGGGCTCAGGCATTATGGCTGCGACGGGCCACCCCAAGTCCCCCCAAACCCCTCGGCCCGTCCTACTCAGAAGCCGACCGCAAGGTCGGCTTTTTCTTTGCTGGCTCAATTGACCAAGGCCAGGTTGCCGCTGAACAACGCGGCCAGATCCTGCGCCGGCCGGTCGGCATCCTCACGCAAGCGGACGGCGAATTCGGCGACCGGCACCGGTGGCAGATCAAGATCGCGCGGCGCCTCGACGATGCCGGAATGAGCGAAGCGCGCCGTCCTCAACGTCAAGGCGATGCCGGCGTGCACCGCCGTGCGCAGGCCGGCAAGGCTGGCACTGCCGGCAGCAATGCGGTAGCGACGGCCGGCCGCATCGAGTGCACTGGTCGCCGCTTCGCGAAACCCGCAATGGGGATCGAGCAGCGCCAAGGGCAGTTCGTCGTGGCGGGTGGCCAGCCCGTTCTGTGAGCAAAGCCAGATCATTGGTTCCTTGAGCACACCGACCTCGTCCCGTGTCGGCACCTGCCGCATGGCAATGGCCAGATCAAGGGTGCCGGCCTGCAAAGCCTGCGCCAGTTCGGCGGAACGGCCGACGCGCAGTTCGATCCTGACGCGCGGATGGCTGACAGCAAAAGCCCTGAGAAGCTGCGGCAAGCCGCTGTCGGCGAAATCCTGCGTGGTGCCGATGGCGACGCGCCCGTCGGCGTGCGCGCCTTTGAGGGCCAGCCACGCCTCGCGGTGCGCGGCAAGGATGCGACGCGCGTGAACGATCAGATCCTCGCCTGCCGGCGTCAGGCCGCGCCCTCGCCCCTGCGGCACCAGCAGCGGTTCGCCGACAACATCCTCCAGCCGCTGCATCTGCGCGGTCACTGCGGACGGCGAGCGACCGACGATCGACGCGGCCCGCGCCAGGGAACCGCCATCGACGAAAGCGAGGAAAGTCTTGAGGAGGTCGGGATCGAACATCTGCACAATTCGATACTATCAAAGTGTTTATCAAAAACAATTCGATTTTTTTGATCAAAGGACGATGGCATGATTTTCTCGACGGCGAAGAGGCGCCGCTTGAAACCGAGGAGAAGAAATATGCCGATCATCAATGTCAGCGTTACCGGCAAGCCCGATGCCGCTTTGTCCGCCGCCATTGCCAAGGAAGTGACCGAACTGACGGCCACGCATCTGCGCAAGGACGCGACGATCACAGCTGTTGCCATTTCCTATCACGACCCCGAGCACTGGTTCGCCGGCGGCAAGTCGCTGGCCGTGCATGGCACGAACACGGCCTGGCTCGACATCAAGGTTGTCGACGGCACCAACACCAAGCTCGAACTGGAGGCGTATCTGCAGGCAATTTTCGCGGCATTCGGCCGGCTGCTGGGTAAGGTGCATGAGGAAAGCTACGCCCTCGTGCATGAAGTGCCTGCAGCCGCCTATGGCTTTGGCGGCAAGACGCAGGAATTCCGCTTCATCAGCGGAAGGATGAAAGCGGCGTAGCTGCGATAGGCAGCCGAGCCGAATCAAACATAGGAGAGAAGGAAAAATGGAGCCGCATTGACGTTGATCCAACTTCGGCTAGGTTCTCACCCGAAGCGGCCACTGAAGAGCCGCGACGTGAGATCGTTGGGAGATGCGGCGATGATCCTGACACTGGCGCTGCTTGCGGGTCTTGTCGCGGCCTGGCTGCTGATCGGCGTGGTGGAGAAGTTCCGCCTCGGCCTGCGTTTGAGCCAGGCGCTGCTCTACGTGCCGTTCAAGCTCGCCTACCGGATCAGCGACGAGCGCATCAAGATTGCGCGCAGGTCGGTGGCCCCGGTCATCTATGTCATCTGGCATCAGTCACGCATCGAGCCGGCGCTGATGCTGTCGCTGCTGCCGGAGGACACGCTGCACATCCTCGACCAGGCTTCGGCCAGATCGCCGTGGCTGGAGCCGTGGCGCGAGCTCGGCCGCACCATCGCCTTCAACGCCGAGCATGTCTTCGTCAGCCGCAGATTGGTGCGGGTGCTGAAGGGCAAGGGCCGGCTCGCCGTTTACCTGCCGGATGCGGTCGAGCCAGACGTCAAGTCGTTTCGGTTGTTTCGCGCCATCACCCGTATCGCCATGCAGGCCGACGCCCGTATCGTGCCGGTCTTCGTTGCCGGCGCACGCAGCCTGCCGGCCTCGCTGACGCCGGCGGACAAGGCGCCGCGCCATTGGTTTCCGCAGCTGTCGATCAGCGCGCTGGAGCCGATGACCATCGCCGAGCTGGTGGCGCGGAACCCAGATCAGGCCTCCAACACCAATGCGCTGTTTGATCGCTTCGCCGAGGCCAGGCTTTTCGGCAGTGATCTCGACCGAGGGCTGTTCCTCGCCATGCGCGATGCGGCCGACCGTGTTGGCGCTTCGCACCCAATAATCGAGGACGTCATTAGCGGTGCCCTGAGCTACCGGAAAGTGTTCATCGGCGCCAGGGTTTTGGGCCGACGGTTCGAGGCAATAACAGCGCCGGGCGAAGCGGTTGGGCTGCTCCTGCCCAACGCCAATGGCGTCGTGCTGTCGTTCGTCGGACTTTTGTCGGCTGCGCGGGTGGCAGCAATGATCAACTATACCGCCGGCCCGGCCAGCGTCACCGCCGCCGTCCGCACGGCGATGATCCGAACCGTGGTCTCCTCACGCGCCTTTGTCGAAAAGGCCAACCTCGCCGACATCGTCGAGGCGGTGGAAAAGGGCGGGGCGAAACTGCTGTGGCTGGAGGATGTCCGCGCAAGCGTGACCGTGCTGGACAAGGCCGCAGCCGGCTTGCTGTGGCGCTGGCCGTTGCAGCGCCAGGACGCAGCCAAGCCGGCGGTGATCCTGTTCACCTCCGGCTCGGAAGGCACGCCCAAGGCCGTGGTGCTGTCGCACCGGAACCTTCTTGCCAATGCGATGCAGGCGGAAGCTCGCATCACCATCTCGCCGGCCGATATCCTGCTCAACGTGCTGCCGGTGTTCCACTCGTTCGGGCTGACCGGCGGCACCATCCTGCCGCTGGTCACCGGAGCAAAGCTGTTCCTCTACCCGTCACCGCTCCACTACAAACTTATTCCGGAGGTGGCGCGCAAGGTCCGGCCGACGGTGATGTTCGGCACCGACACGTTCCTCGCCAACTATGCCCGCACCGCCAAGGACGGCGATTTTTCCAGCCTGCGCTTCGTCGTGGCCGGTGCCGAGGCGGTGAAGCCGGAGACGCGCCGGGTTTACCGCGAGCGCTTCCAGGCTGAGATCATCGAAGGTTTTGGCTTGACCGAGGCCGCACCAGTGGTTGCCGTCAACACCGCCATCCACGGCCGCGACGGAACGGTCGGGCGGCTGCTGCCGGCCATGCGCATGAAACTCGAACCGGTCGAAGGCATCAGCGACGCCGGCCGGCTGTGGCTCGACGGGCCGAACCTGATGATGGGCTACATGACCGGCGACCGGCCTGGCGAGTTGCAGCCGCTCGAAGGCTGGCACGACACCGGCGATATCGTTTCGGTCGATCGCGAAGGCTTCATCACCATTCGCGGCCGCGCCAAGCGCTTCGCCAAGATAGCCGGCGAGATGGTATCGCTTGGTGCGGTCGAGATGCTGGTGCAGTCGCTGTGGCCGGAAGAGCATCACGCCGTGGTGGCAGTGCCGGACAAGCGGCGCGGCGAGCGCCTCGTTCTGGTCACCACCGCCGACAATGCCGACCCCGACGAATTGCGCGAATTCGGCAAAAAAGCCGGCGCGGCCGAACTGATGGTGCCGAACGACATCGTCAAGGTCGAGGAGATCCCTGTACTGGGCTCCGGCAAGACCGACTATGTCTCGACTAAAAAGCTGGCGCTCGAGAGGCTGGGACTGAGCGCAGCCGCCTGAGGTTTGCTGTCGAGAACTCTAAAGCGCGTCGCGTTCGACCGGCCTTGTGCGACGCGCTTTAGATTCTTGCTTTTATGCATGCCGTTATCGCAAAACCGCTGCACACTTTTGCGCGAATGCATTAGAAGACCACCACCGACAACAGCAGAATGGCGCCGACGCCCATCATCAGCAGGCCCGGCCAGTTCTGCGACAGGCCGAGAAAACGGAGCCCGCGCCGCCGCGGCTCCAGGGTCGGACCTGGTGTTGCGAGATTAGGCGTCGGACTATCCGGCGCGGTGGAGACAGCGGCCGGCTCACTAAGCCGCCCGCGCATGATGGCCGCAACCGCCATATAGACGAGGCCGGTGACAGTCAGTAACGCGCCGATGAGGATGACAGCCATTTCTCCTCGTTTTCCGATGGTTCTGCGTCCGATGCGGCAGCTTGCGCTACGTTGACGACGTATCACAAGCAGCCGCTCAAGCGGACCTACCAACACAAACGGTCTAGCCGCCCAGCAAGTTCCGAAAACGGGGTTTTTGAGGTGCGTTCCACAGCGCCGCGCGCTGTGTGAGCCGGTCCTGATTCTAAACGGACGACGCTTTTCGGAATCGTGCACTGCCAGGCGCAACGCGAACTGGCACCAAATCCGTCAGCCAATATCCGAGGACGGCACCTTCTCGCCTTCGCGCTTGGCGCGTCTCGAATAGGCCCGCACGCTGAACGGCAAGAAGACCAGATAGCCGGCAACCGAGGCCGTCAGTGTATACCAGGGATAGGTCATCAAAAGCAGGACGTAGAGGACGACTGCGAGGATGATCGGCAGCACCCTGTCGCCCGGTATCCTGACGCTCTTGCCGGAATAGACGGGCAGTCTGCTGACCAGCAGGAACGCCACCAATATTGTAAAGCCGGTGGCAATGAAGGCTGCCAGGCGGCTGGGTTCAAGCCCAAGCCTGAGGAAGAACAGATAGAGCGGCAGCATCACAAGCACCGCACCCGCCGGCGCCGGCACGCCGACGAAATATTCGGTCTGCCACTGCGGACGGTCGAGCTCTTCGTCGAGCACGTTGAAACGGGCAAGCCTCATCCCACAGGCGATTGTGAACAGCAGCGCGGCGATCCAGCCCGGCGAACCTGCCCTGTCGAGCAGAAAGGCATAGAGCACGAGCGCCGGTGCCACGCCGAAATTGACGATATCGGCCAGCGAATCCATCTGGGCGCCGAATTTGGAAGTCGCCTTCAGCATTCGCGCCAGACGGCCGTCGATACCATCGAGGAAGGCCGCGAGCAGCACCATCACCACCGCTGGCTCGAAGCGGCCCTCGAAGCCGAAGCGAATACCGGACAGTCCGGCGCAGATGGCGAGCACCGTGACCAGATTGGGCAGCACCATGCGCATCGGGATTTCGCGAATGCGCGGGCCACCGCCGCCATGCGCCTCGAATTTCTTGAACGGCGGCGCCACCGGTCAGGAGATCCGCACGAGCGGCGTTGCGGCAACGCCGCCGAATTCCGCCAGCACCGTCTCACCGCCAACCGCGGTCTGGCCGACGGCGACACGCGGCGTCGCGGTCGAGGGCAGGAATACATCGACGCGCGAGCCGAAGCGGATCAGCCCGAAACGCTCGCCGGTGCCGATGGCGCCGCCGGGCTCGGCCCAGCAGACGATGCGCCGCGCCACCAGGCCGGCGATCTGCACCGCGGCGACCGTTCCATTGGGGCTTTCGATGACCAGCCCGTTGCGCTCGTTCTCGGTGCTTGCCTTGTCGAGTTCGGCATTGAGGAATTTTCCTGGCCGATGCTCGATCCTGGAAATGCGGCCACGCACCGGAGAGCGGTTAACGTGGCAGGAAAAGACGTTCATGAATACCGAGATGCGGGTCATTTCGCCGCCGCCGAGGCCAAGCTCGCGCGGCGGCACGGCCGGGCCAACCGCCGAAACGATGCCGTCGGCCGGGCTGACAACCAACCGGTCGTCGATCGGCGTGACACGCTCGGGATCGCGGAAGAAATAGGCGCACCAGGCCGTCAGGATGAGACCGATCCAGAACAGGGTCGAGGAGAAGTAGCCAAGAAAGAGCGTCGCCGCGCCGAATGCAGCGATAAAGGGATAACCCTCGCGATGGATCGGAACGAACGCATTCTTGATCGTGTCAACGAGGCTCATGGGATGAGGGCAACCTTGGTTCCAAGTCCGGCCTCAATAGCGGAAACACCCCGCGGTCGCAACGCGACAATGAGAGCGCTCGTGGGGTGGCGGTCGCCGCCGTTTCAGGATGCCGTTAGCAGCATCCGGACTGCCGAAGCGATCAACCGGAAATGTTCATTGCGATTGTCGGAACGCAGCACTCTCGCCCGTCCTTGGCAAGACAGCGCCTCTCATCGGCCTTTCGGCCATGACGATTTGCGCAAACCCGGAGGTTCTCGGCCCATGCAGAAATCAGCAGCTAGGCAAGTGCAAGTGGTGATGAACGGCTTGGCCTTCGGCGAGTCACCGCGCTGGCACGATGGCCGGCTGTGGTTCTGCAACTGGGGCACAGGCCAGATCATCGCCGTTGACGCCCTAGGCAACAGCGAGATCGCGCTCACCGTGCCGGCCATCCTGCCCTATTCCATTGACTGGCTGCCGGACGGGCGCCTGCTTGTCGTCTCCGGCTGCGAAGGGCTGATCCTCAGGCAGGAGGCAGACGGGAGGCTGGTCACCCATGCCGATTTGAGACACCTGTCGAAGAGCCCGTGGAACGAGATCGTCTTCGATGGACGCGGCAACATCTATGTCAATGGTGGTGGGCCTGCTCCGGGTCCCGGCCAGCATTTCGGCCCCGGCGCCATCGTGCTGGTCGCGCCTGACGGCTCGGTTCAGCAGGTGGCTGAGAACCTCGCCTTCGCCAATGGCATGGCGGTGACGCCTGACAACAAGACGCTGATCGTTGCCGAGTCCCACGCCAACCGGCTGACCGCCTTCGACATCGCTGCCGATGGTGGCCTTTCCAACCGCAGGGTCTGGGCCGATCTCGGCAACGGTTTTCCCGATGGCATCTGCCTCGATGCCGAAGGTGCGGCCTGGTATGCCGACGTTCCGAACCGGCATTGCGTGCGGGTGCGCGAGGGCGGCGCGATGCTCGAAAGTGTCGATGTCGACCGCGGCTGCTTTGCCTGCATGCTCGGCGGCAGCGAGGGAAAAACGCTGTTCATCGTCGCAGCCGAATGGCGCGGCTTCGAACATATGATCAGCGATGCCCGTACCGGCCAAGTGCTCAGCGTCGACGCTACTGCGCCGGGCGCCGGCTGGCCGTAGAGAGCTTACATCCCGGGAATCCGCTGATAGTTGGCAATATCGGCCTTGACGCCAAGTCGCGAAATGGTCTCCTGAGGATTGAAGCCGATGCGCTCATGCGCAGCCTTGATGATCGGCACGACCTTGTCGACGGCGGCCTGCCCTTCCCATTCGACAATAGTCACGAGGTTGAACTCGCCCGGCCCCGAGAATTGCTCGAGCAGGAAATCCTGGACGAACCCTTGCTGCTGGCGCAGCAAATCATGCGTCATCCGGACCTTGGCAAGAATCTCCTCGCGGGCGTTGGCCGGAACGACAAACTTGTCCACCCGGAATACACTGCCGCCACTAACTGCCTGATTTATCCCATTCATATCGATTGTCTCCGTTTTTGAACGACGCATCTTGCTGCGATCCAAAACGGCCTACGATCTCAACTTAAGTTGAGGTCAAGCACGAATTTTCAGCTCACCTCCGAGGTGCGGCGGCGGACGACGACGCCGAACTCGTCGCTTTCGCGGGCAATGCGCAGCCGCTCCTCGGCCTCGCTTGCCTCGCGCTGGCGGTCCCACATCGATGCATAAAGGCCGCGCTTGGCTATCAAGGCGACATGGGTGCCGCGCTCGGCGATCTGGCCATCCTGCAGGACGATGATCTCGTCGGCCGAAATCACTGTGGACAGCCGATGGGCGATGACGAGGGTGGTGCGGCCCTGGCTGACCAGGTCGAGTGCCGCCTGGATCTCCTGCTCGGTGTGGCTGTCCAGTGCCGAGGTCGCCTCGTCGAGCATCAGGATCGGCGGTGCCTTCAAAATGGTGCGGGCAATCGCCACCCGCTGCTTCTCGCCGCCGGACAGTTTTAATCCGCGCTCGCCGACCATTGAGCGATAGCCGTCGGGCAGCCGCTCGATGAACGGTCCGATCTGGGCCAGTTCTGCCGCCTTGCGCACATCCTCCTCGCTGGCGCCGACGCGGCCGTAGCGGATGTTGTAGGCGATGGTGTCGTTGAACAGCACCGTGTCCTGCGGCACCATGCCGATGGCGGCGCGCAAGCTCTCCTGCGTCACGTCGCGAATGTCCTGGCCGTCGATCAGAATCTTGCCGCGCTGGATGTCGTAGAAGCGAAACAAAAGCCGCGAAATGGTCGACTTGCCGGCTCCGGAGGGGCCGACGATGGCCACCGTCTTGCCGGCTGGCACCTCGAAGCTGATGCCCTTCAGGATCTTGCGGTTCGGGTCGTAGGAAAAATGTACGTCGCGGAACTCGACCCTGCCGGCATCGACGACCAGCGGCTTGGCGCCCGGCCGATCAACGATCTCACGCTTGACGTCGAGCAGATCGAACATGTTTTCGATGTCGGTCAGGCCCTGGCGAATTTCGCGGTAGATCATGCCGATGAAATTCAGCGGCACCGAAAGCTGCATGAGCATGGCGTTGACGAAGACGAAATCGCCGACGCTTTGTGTGCCCGCCTTCACCTCGAGCGCCGACATCACCATGACGACGGTCATGCCGATACCGAAGATCACACCCTGGCCGAAGTTCAGCCAGCCAAGCGAGGTCCAGGTCCTGGTCGCCGCCAACTCGTAGCGCGCCGTGGACCGGTCGAACCGCTCGGCCTCCATGGCTTCGTTATTGAAATATTTGACTGTTTCGTAGTTGAGCAGCGAGTCGATCGCCTTCGTGCTGGCTTCATTGTCGCTTTCGTTCATCTCACGGCGGATCGAAATACGCCAATCGCTCGCCCTGACGGTGAACCAGACATAGAGCCAGACCGTGACCGCGATCACCAAGACGTATAGCCAGCCATAGGTGACGGCGAAGATGCCGGCGGTGAGCGCGAATTCGACGATTGTCGGCGCCGTCGCCAGCATGGTGAAGCGGACGATCGTCTCGATGCCCTTGGTGCCGCGCTCGATGACGCGCGACAGTCCGCCGGTGCGCCGTTCGAGGTGGAAGCGCAGCGACAGTTCGTGCATGTGCACGAAGGTGCGGAAGGCGAGCCGGCGCACCGCATGCTGGCCGACCCATGCAAACAGGGCGTCGCGCAACTGGTTGAAGCCGAGCTGCACCAGCCGCACGGCATTGTAGGCGACGACCAGCATGACCGGCGCCAGCAGCAGGGCGGGCAGCGGCGGCGGCGATTTGCTATCGCCGGCCAGTGCGTCGGTCGCCCATTTGAAGAAATAGGGTCCGGCCACCAGGGTCAGCTTGGCGACAACCAGCAGTACGGTTGCCCACACCACGCGCGCCCTCAGGTCGGCGCGGTCGGCCGGCCACATATAGGGCCAGAGATTGCGCAACGTTCTGAAGGTCGAGCCGGAATCTGCGGAAACGGTTTTCTCGGCCATTCTTGTTTACCTTTATGATTTTAGCGGCCGGAGCAGCAGGAATCGACCAGCGCGGCCAGCGATGCCGAAACATCGGCGAGCGCGGCGCGGTCGAGCTCATAGCGCGAGCGCTGGCGGTCAGGCTCGAAGCGGATCAGCCCGGCCTCGACCAGGATCTTCAAATGCTGGGAAACGGTGGACTGCGCCAGGTCGAGATGCTCGACGACCTCGCGACAGCAGCAGGAACGGCTTGCGGAAAGGTGTTTGAGAATTTCGATCCGCGCTGGATGCGAAAGGGCCGCGAGCCGGACAGCGACAGCGCGGCTATCCGGCGTGCAGTTGGCCGGCGTGCAGTTGGCCGGCGCGCGTTCATCTGCCGCGCGGCTTCGGTCCGTTACGAGGGGGGATTCGGTCATCGTCCATCGGCGATAAACGATGACTGGCGCTGCCGCAAGCTATCCTGATGGGCAGAACGGCTACTCGGTCTTGACTGGCGCCGTCGTCATCTGGTCGCCCATTGCCTTGAGATCGGCGGGCTCGCCTTCCTTCGATTTCTCCGGCACCTTGAACACCTGCCCCGGCCAGATGCGGTTCGGATTGCTGATCTGGTCCTGGTTGGCGAGATAGATGGTCGAGTAGCGCATGCCCTGGCCATAGACCCGCCGCGAAATCCGCCACAGCGTGTCATGGCGGCGGATGATGACTGCGCCATCGGCATGTTCGAGCTTTGGCGCCACGGTCTCGGGAGTTTCGCCCGGAGGCGTTGCGACAGCCATTTCGGCCGGGGCCTCGGTTGCAGGAGTGGGGGCAGTTGCGGGCGTTTCGGTGGCCGTTGCCGGTGCGCCTTCGGTCGCCGGAGCATTCGGCTCGGCTGGTTTTATCCCGGCAGGCTTCTGCTCGGCCGGCGCCACGGCCGCAACCGCCTCACCAGGCTCGCGCTCGAACGGCACAGCCGCACGGGCAACCACCGTCACGCCGTCGGCATCGAGCGCATCGACGTGGATGGTGTAGGTGCCGACCGGGATGTCGCGTGTCGCTTCGACCAGGAAGTGGCGGTCGGGCGAGGTCTTCGCGTCACCGAGCAGGATATCGTTGGCATACGCACGCACCTTGCGGCCGGGATCGGCGACGCCGGCAACGAAAATCTTGTTGCCGTCGATTTCGACAGCTTCGACGACGATCTTCGGCTCCGCCGCGGAAGTAGCGGGCGCTGCCGGTGTGGCGGGCGCTGCCGGAGCCGGCGCGGCTTCAACAGCGGCCGGCGCGGCAGGAGCAGACGCTGCTGGAACATCAGCCGCCGGGGCGGCTGGCGCCGGCGCTGCGGCAGCCGGCAATTCGGTGCCGGTTGCGGGTGGCTGAACGGCCGCCTGTTCGCCGACAGGCGGCGAGGCGTCAGATTTCGCCTGAGGGGCCGGAACAGTGAGCAGTTCGGACGGCTTGCCCGGCTCCTCGACCATTGCCAGCACTTGGCCGGTGGAATTCTGGGGGATCGAAACGACGGCGGTCTGCGCCGAGGCGGTCACGACATTGCCAGCCGTCGAGCGCAGTGTGATCGTGTAGTCGCCGGGCTTCAGCGGATCGTCGAGAATAATGGCAAAGGCGCCGTCAGGGCCGGCGACCGTCGAGCCGAGCACAGCCGAACCGTTGAGAATCTCGACCTTGGCGTTGGGCGCCGAATTGCCGGCGACGACGATCGAGCCGTTGCTTTCGACGCGCACGATGTCGAAGGTCGGCACGATTGCACCTGCTGCTGCCGGCGCGGCGGGCGCTGCGGCATCGGTGGACGCGGCGGGCGCAGGCGGCAGCCGGCCCTCGGTCGCCGGAGCGGCCGGTTTCGAAGCCGGCGGC
Organism: Mesorhizobium sp. M0296; assembly: GCF_040321675.1. Taxonomy (NCBI): domain Bacteria; kingdom Pseudomonadati; phylum Pseudomonadota; class Alphaproteobacteria; order Hyphomicrobiales; family Phyllobacteriaceae; genus Mesorhizobium; species Mesorhizobium sp. M0296. Next base: position 269,121 of record NZ_JAMYRZ010000002.1, on the reverse strand, counting down.
GTCAGCGCCGCGACCTCCGCAGGCCGGGTAGAATTGAGATACGGGTCGAGCGCGCCCGATACATAGGCGGTTCCCGCCGCGGCGACAGAGCCGCCAGCCGCGAACAAAAACGCCTTCAATGGATTAATTGCCATGTTTCCCTGCCCCTTAGCCACCTAATTTCGGTCTAGCCTGTTTTACCAAAGCCGACAAGAAAAAGCCCGCCCCAGGGCTTGACCATGCCAATAGTCCCTATCACCAATCATAACATGAACACGATTCGATCTGTCTGCGTCTATTGCGGCTCGTCCCCGGGCCGAGATGAAACCTATATCAAGGCCGGACACCTGCTTGGCCGCTCGATCGCCAAGTCCGGCCTGCGTCTGATTTATGGCGGCGGCACTAAAGGTATCATGGGTGCCGTCGCTGAAGGGGCATTAAAGGCCGGTGGCAAGGTAACCGGCATAATTCCGCGTTTTCTGATCAACAGGGAGGCGACCGAAACCGCGCTTAACCGGCTCGACGAGCTCGTCATCACCGACAACATGCACCAGCGCAAGCACAGGATGTTCGAGAAATCCGACGCCTTTGTGGCGTTGCCCGGCGGCATCGGCACCGTCGAGGAGATCGTCGAGATCATGACTTGGGCGCAGCTCGGCCATCACCGCAAGCCGATCGTCTTCGGCAACGTCGGAGGGTTCTGGGATCCGATGCTGGCGTTGCTCGACCACATGGCAGCGGAGGGCTTCATCCACACGGCGCAACGGGTCAAGCCGCTGGTGGTCGAGGATCCGGAAGCAATCGTCGCCGCTATCATGGTGGCAGGATCCTCCGTCGATGCACCGACGGAGGGCGTGCAGTCGGTGATTGATAAGATGTAGAGTGAATGGTGAATGGTGAAGTAGAAGACTTTCCAAACCGGCGCCTGTCTATTCACTATTCACTATTCACTCCTTCCCTACTGCCTTCCTCAAGTCTCCGATGACCGCACGCTTGTCCTGACGCCGCCAGGCGAGATGGATCGAGACGGTGCGTTCGAACCACAGCAGATCGCGAAACACGATCTGAGGCGGCGCGGCACTCCGCAGGCTGGCCTGCACCGTCGCCAGCCCAAGCCCGGAGCTGACCAAGCCCAACGACGTCAACGGATCGGTCGTCTCATAGGCTATGTCGGGCAGGAAACCGGACTTCGCACAGGCGGCGAGAAATTGGCTGCGGTTGGTGTCGTCAGGCTGGCGCACCACCGTGATCCAGGTACGGCCGTCCAGTTGCTGCGGCAGTATCTCCGCGATTTCTGCCAATGGATCGCCTTCCGGCATCGGCAGAACCAGCGGCTCGCGCATGATGAGCATGGCGGCGATGTCGGGATCGTCGGCAGAAGGAGGCGTGTAGACAAGGCCCAGATCGAGCGATCGTTCGCGCAGCGCTTCGATCTGAGCGGCGGAACGCTGACCCTTCAGTTGAAGATGAAATTCGGGCCGGTCGCGGCGAAACTGGCGCAGCATCCGAGCGACAAGCCCGGCATGGACCGCACCTGCCACATAACCGATGGCGAGACGGCCGACCGTACCGCTGGCGAGATTGCGGCCGAGCTCCTCCAGCCGTTTTGCATGGGCCAGCAGCGCACGCGCCTCGGCAAGAAAAGCGCGGCCCTCGGCATTGAGATGAACACGCTGCCTCGCCCTCTCGAACAGTGCGACGCCCAGCTGCTCCTCCAGCTGAATGATCTGACGGCTGAGCGGCGACTGCGAGATGTGCAGCAATTCGGCGGCACGCCCGACGTTGCCGGTTTCGGCCACCGTGATGAAATAGCGGAGCTGGCGCAGGTCGAACATTGTTGCTTCGATGCTCAAGTCCCGTGAGGTCTCAAATTTAGCCTAATCAGTCTTGGACTGTCTGGCCAGGGAAGCGAATATTTCCGCCATTCCAACGGCCAACATCAGGAGATTCCGATGCAGTTCTTTGCCCTTCTTGCGCGCAACACCGAAAAGTTCACCGACGCCGATTTCGCGCCGCTGCTGCCTGGCGAGGCCGAGCAGCGCCGCACGCTCTATGCCGAAGGCGCCGTGCGTCAGGTCTGGAATCGAGGCGACATTCCCGGCAGCGGCATGATGTTCGAAGCCGGCAGCGATGCCGATGTGCGCCACCATCTTGCAACTTTACCGCTGGTCAAGGCCGGCATGATGGATATTGCCGCCGTCGTGCCGCTGCAGCCATATCCCGGCTTCGGGCCGAAGCGCTGAGCGCTCGTGAAAGACGCGGCTGCCGGCATTAAGACCGGCCAGCCGCCTTTCTTCGTTACGCGGCTCGAGCTGATGCGGAAACGGTCTTGCGCGCCGAAGAAAACATCGACCAGGAGTACATCGCCAGTGCCGCCCAGATCAGCCCGAAGGCTATGGCCTGAACACTGCCGAAGGGTTCGCCGAAAATCAGCACCGCGATCAAAAAGACGATCGTCGGCGCGATATATTGCATGATGCCGATGGTGGAGAGGCGCAGCAGCCTGGCGCCGAACGCAAACAACAGCAGAGGCACGGCGGTGACCGGACCGCAGCCGATCAGCAACGCGGTGTCGTTCAGCGAGCTGGAGACGAAATGATCCTGTCCTGTGGCGATCAGGACGATGATGTAGCCGAGTGCCGGCACCGACAGCAGCAGCACTTCAAGCAGGAAGCCCTGGCTCGGGCCGATTGGCAGCGTCTTGCGGAAGAAGCCATAGGCGGCAAAGGAAAAGGCCAGCACCAGCGACACCCAGGGCAGCTTGCCGGCGTCGATGGTCAGCACCGCGACCGCGATTGTCGCCAGCACCACCGCCGCGATCTGCAGGCGGTCGAGCCGCTCGCCGAGGAGCAGCGCGCCGACAACGACGCTGACCAGCGGGTTGATGTAATAGCCGAGCGCGGTCTCGATGGTGCGGTCGACCGCGATCGCCCAAACATAGATGCCCCAGTTGACCGAGATCAGCGCCGCCGTCAGCACCGCCATCGAAATGATGCGCGGCGAACGAACTGCCGCTTTGAAATCGGCAGTGCGGCCGGCCCAGACCAGGACAGCGGCCGCGATCGGCACCGACCAGACGATGCGGTGGGCAATGACTTCGGCCAGCGGCAGATGCGCGACAGCCTTCATGTAGAAGGGCAGCAGCCCCCAAAGCAGGTAGGCGCCGAGCGCCAGCAGGAAGCCGCGACGAGCTTTGGTGTCGGCCTCGATGTGAAGTGCTTGGGTAGTCATGGCCCAAGGCTATGCGCCAGCGGCTTGCCCAAAACCATCGCAAATTGCTGATGGATCAATGGAGTCTCGCTGATGGTTCAACGCTACTCCGCCGCCGCCAATCCCGCCATGTCGCGGTTCTTCATCAGCTTGTAGACGATCGAATCCATCAACGCCTGGAAGGAAGCGTCGATGATGTTTTCGGAGACGCCGACCGTCCACCAGCGCGCGCCGGTGCCGTCATGCGATTCGATCAGCACGCGGGTGATCGCCTCGGTGCCGCCGTTGAGGATACGCACCTTGAAGTCGGCCAGCTCGAGATCGGCGATCTCGCTCTGGAATTTGCCGAGATCCTTGCGCAGCGCAATGTCGAGCGCGTTGACCGGGCCATGGCCTTCGGCGACCGACATCTTCTCCTCGCCCTCGACCAGCACTTTCACGATCGCCTCCGAGACCGTCTTCAGCTGGCCGTTGGCATCGAAGCGGCGCTCGACCATGCAGCGGAACGAAGTGACGCGGAAGAATTCCGGCAGGCCATGCAGCATCTTGCGCGCCAGAAGCTCGAAGCTGGCGTCGGCGCCTTCGTAAGCGTAGCCCTCCGCCTCACGTTCCTTGACCACGGCGATCAGCGCGTCGAGGCGATGGTCATCCCGGGGCATGTCGATGCCGCGCCGCTTCAGCTCGGCGAGGAAATTGGCCTTGCCACCCTGGTCCGAAACCATGACGCGGCGGCGGTTGCCGACAGTCTCTGGCGGCACATGCTCGTAGGTCGCCGGCTCCTTGGCCAGCGCCGAGGCATGGATGCCGGCCTTGGTGGCGAAAGCGGAGGCGCCGACATAGGGCGCCTGCGCTTCGGGCGCGCGGTTCAGCAACTCGTCGAAGGCGCGGGACAGGCGCGATATACCGGTCAACGCCTCTGCCGAAATGCCTGTAGCAAAGCGGCCCGAAAAGGCCGGCTTCAACGCCAATGTCGGCACGATCGAGATCAGGTTGGCGTTGCCGCAGCGCTCGCCGATGCCATTCAGCGTGCCCTGGATCTGGCGGACGCCGGCCTCCACGGCGGCAAGCGAATTCGCCACCGCCTGGCCGGTGTCGTCATGGGCGTGGATGCCGAGATGGTCGCCCGGTATGCCAGCGGCGATCACCTTTTCGACGATGACGCGCACCTCGGAGGGCTGCGTGCCGCCATTGGTGTCGCACAGCACCACCCAGCGCGCGCCGGCATCGTAGGCCGTCCTGGCGCAGGCCAGCGCATAATCGGGATTGGCCTTGAAGCCGTCGAAGAAATGCTCGCAGTCGACCATCGCCTCCTTGCCGGCAGTGAGCGCCGCCTCGACCGAGGCCTTGATCGCCTCGAGGTTCTCCTCATTGGTGCAGCCGAGCGCGACGCGGACATGGTAGTCCCAACTCTTGGCGACGAAGCAGATGGCGTCCGACTTCGACTGTACCAGCGCGGCAAGCCCAGGATCGTTCGAGATCGACACTCCTGCCCGTTTGGTCATGCCAAAGGCAACGAACTTGGCATCGGCCGTGCGACGCTCGGCAAAGAAGGCGGTGTCGGTTGGATTGGCGCCGGGGTAGCCACCCTCGACGTAGTCGATGCCGAACTCGTCGAGCAGCTTGGCGATGGCGATCTTGTCCTCGACGGAGAAGTCGATACCCGGCGTCTGCTGACCATCGCGCAGCGTGGTGTCGAACAGATAAAGGCGCTCGCGAGCCATGGTCATTTCCCGGCAAACATGTCCGTTGCGCGGATCAGCCTGTCGAGGATGCCCGGCTCCGAATAGGCGTGGCCGGCGCCTTCGATCAGATGGAAATCCGCTTTCGGCCACGCCTTGTGCAGCGCCCAGGCGTAGCGCGCCGGGCACGGCATGTCGTAGCGGCCGTGAACGATGGTACCCGGGATATCCTTAAGCTTCCATGCATCGCGCAGCAGCTGTCCCTCTTCCAGCCAGCCGGCATGGACGAAATAGTGGTTCTCGATGCGGGCGAAAGCCAGGGCATAATCATCCTGGCCGAAGGGACCGCTGGTTTCCGGTTCCGGCAGCAGCGTGATCGTCTCGCCCTCCCACAGGCTCCAGGCGCGGGCGGCCTCGACCTGCGCCACAGGATCGCTGCCGACCAGCCGTTTGCGGTAGGCGGCCATCATGTCGCCGCGCTCGGCCTCCGGGATCGGCGCCAGAAACCGCTCCCACTTGTCGGGGAACATCTCCGACACGCCGAACTGGTAGTACCATTCGAGTTCGGCGCGGGTCAGCGTGTAGATGCCGCGCACGACCAGTTCGCTGACCCGCTCGGGGTGGGTCTCGGCATAGGCCAGCGCCAGCGTCGAACCCCACGAACCGCCGAACACCAGCCATTTGTCGAAGCCGCACATTTTTCGCAGGCGCTCGATGTCGGCGACCAGGTGCCAGGTGGTGTTGCATTCAAGCGAGGCATTGGGCGTCGATTTTCCGCAGCCGCGCTGGTCGAACAGGATGACATCGTACAGCTTCGGATCGAACAGCCGCCGGTGCTTTGGCGAAATGGTGCCGCCCGGCCCGCCATGCAGGAAGACAGCCGGCTTGGCCCCTCTGGTGCCGGAGCGCTCCCAATAGACCTGATGGCCATCGCCAACGTCGAGCATGCCGGACTCGAAAGCCTCGATCTCGGGATAGAGGGTACGGAATTCGCTGCTCATAATTTCAGGCCCTGCTGCGGCCAGTTGGCCGTCTCGTGATCGGGATGCTGGAAGGAGATGATGGATTCCTGTCGCGCGTAGAAATCCGGGTCGTCATGGATCGGCGCGTCGAAGATCGTCTCGACCCAAGGCAGCCTGGCGGCGTAGTTAACCTGGATCTGCGGCGCCAGATCGGAACGGTCGTCGAAGGCGCCGATGGCGATCTCCAGCGCGCCGGGCTGGCGGTAGGTCAGCGGTGTGCCGCAGCGGGCGCAGAAGCCGCGATCGATGTTGACCGACGACTGAAAGTAACTCGGCTCCTCGCGCACCCATTCGACGCCGTCGCTCGGCACTGTCACCAGCGCGCCGAAAAACGACCCGAACTGTTTCTGGCACATGCGGCAATGACAAATGGACGGGCGGCCGAGCGCCCCGTGGATGCGGAAGCGCACGGCGCCGCACTGGCAGCCGCCAGTACGAACGGTTTCGGTCATGATTTTTCCTCCGGCGGCCATTGTTCGGTGTCGTGGTCGGGATGTTGGTAGGAGACGAGATCGGCGAGATAGGAGGCCGACGAGACGTCGGCCATCGTTTCCTCACCTGGCAATTCGTGGACGTGATCCACGTACGGGAGCTTGGCTTCGACACCCCATTGGATGGTCGGCGCGATCTCCTCGGGGTGGTCGAATGTGGCGATGGCGAGGGCCACCCCGTCGGGCGCTTCGAAGGTCAGCGGCGTGCCGCATTCGGCGCAGAAACCGCGCAAAGCCGCGTTGGACGAGCGGAAGCGTTTGGGCTCACCGCGCGTCCAGTCCAGCCTTGCGCCGCGCACCGAGACCAGCGGCAGGTAGAAATTGCCGCTCGCCTTCTGGCACATGCGGCAATGGCATACGGAAGCATCGCCGAGAGCTCCTTCGACGCGGAAGCGCACCGCGCCGCACTGGCAGCCGCCTGTATAGACCGGTCTGTTGTCGAGGCTCATCGCGCACTACTCCGGGGCATGGCAAACCGCCTCGACATTGTTGCCGTCGGGATCGAAAACAAAGGCGCCATAATAGTTCGGATGGTAGTGCGGGCGCAGGCCCGGCCGGCCATTGTCCTTGCCGCCGGCGGCAATCGCCGCGGCGTGAAAGGCATCGACCTCGGCGCGGCTGCGAGCGGTGAAGGCGACATGCTGATGATCCTTCGGCTTGTCCTTGCCGGCATGCAGCCAAAACACCGGCCGGTCGCGGCCGTAGCCGCCGACCTTGGCGCCGCCGGTATATTCCTGCGGCACCATGTAGAGCAGCGAGGCGCCGAGCGGCGCCATCGCCTTGTCGTAAAAAGCCTTCGACGCGTCGAAATCCGAAACGGTGATGCCGAGATGATCGATCATCTTTTTACCTCCCAGGTCGTGATGCGTTGGCCGGTGACGGGGTCCTTGCCGTCCTTCAACTGGATGCCTTGCGTCAGCAACTCGTCGCGGATGCGGTCGGCCTCGGCCCAGTTCTTGCCGGCGATCAGCGCGAGGCGTTTGGCGATCGCCTTGGCAATGGCGTCTTCATCCACCTTGGCTGTTGCGATGTCGAAGCCGAGGAACAGAAGCGATGCCTTCAGTGAAGCGGCAGCATCGTTGTCTTCGGCGGCTGCGTTGCCGCTACCTGCGTTAAAGTCAACAGCATCACCAGCCAACTGCGTCAGCAACTGGAATGCGGCGTAGGTGGCAAGGTCATCCGACAGCGCTTCGATCACATCCGCCGGCACCGGCTTTGCCGTCGGCGGCGCCAGATCGGCCGCCCGCTTCCATTTGCGCAGCGTATTCTCCGCCTCTTCCAGCTTGCGCACGGAAAAGTCGATCGGCTCGCGATAGTGCGTCATCAGCATCGCCAGCCTGAGCACCTCGCCCGGCCATTTGCGGCCGCCAAAGGTATCCGTCTCCAGCAATTCGGTGATCGAATAGAAATTGCCCAGGCTCTTGGACATCTTCTGGCCCTCGACCTGCAGGAAACCGTTGTGCATCCAAATCTTGGCCATCGTTTCGGTGCCGTGGGCGCAACGCGATTGCGCGATCTCGTTCTCGTGGTGCGGAAAGATCAGGTCGATACCACCGCCATGGATGTCGAACACCTCGCCGAGATAGGCGGCCGACATCGCCGAGCACTCGATGTGCCAGCCGGGCCGACCCCTGCCCCACGGGCTGTCCCAGCCCGGTTCCTCGGGCGAAGACAATTTCCACAGCACGAAATCCTGCGGGTTCTTCTTGTGCGAATCAACGGCGACGCGGGCGCCCGCCTGCTGCTCGTCGAGATTGCGCTTCGACAACTGCCCGTAGTCCGGCATGGAAGCGGTGTCGAACAGGACTTCTCCAGCAGCGACATAGGCATGGCCGCGTTCGATCAAGCGTTGAATCAAGAAGATCATGTCGACCTTGCCGTCGGGCCTGGGCTCGACGAACTCGGTGGCGCGCGGCTCGACCGTCGGTTCCAGGCAACCGAGCGCCGCAACGTCCTTGTGGAACTGGTCGGCGGTCTTTTCGGTGACCCGCCTGATCGCTTCGTTCAGCGACAGCCTGCCAGAGGCAATCTCGCCGCCGAAATCGCGCAGTGCGCGGGTGTTTATCTTGTCGTCGACGTCCGTAATGTTGCGGACGTAAGTGACGTGCGCTTGCCCGTAGAGATGGCGCAGCAAACGGAACAGCACGTCGAAGACGATCACCGGCCTCGCATTGCCGATATGGGCGAAGTCGTAGACCGTCGGGCCGCAGACATACATGCGCACGTTGCGCGGATCGATCGGGAAGAAATCGTCCTTGCTCCGCGTTAGCGTATTGTAGAGGCGCAGGCTCTTCGATGCGTCAGACATACGTGCGTTCCCGGTGCGTTACTTTGGCATGATCTTTTGGGATCGTGCTCTGGATGGAGTCGGTTACGCCGAGGCGCAAATCGGGGTCCAGCCTGCTGGCCGGGGCGTTTGTCCAATCTGGGAGGAGATGAGGCGAAAACGTCCAGGACCAGCGCGAGGCTAGCCGATAATGCAAATGCCACAAATGGCGAAAGACGTTTTCATGGCCGGCTTTATCGCCTTGCCCGGTGTTGCCGTCAAGTCGCTACCTTCGCCAAAAATATCGTTGGCTCACAGGAATTGAGCCACTGAAACATTTTATTAAACAGGTCGGCACTGTGATGAAACATTCGCCGGCTAGATCAGCAAGCGTCACGATTTGGTCGGATTCGGCCAGCAAACGCAGACATGAAGACGTTACCAGGGAAGAGAACAATGCCTAAGCAAGAATCCAACCGCGCCAAGCAACCGGCGCTCGCCAGCCATTACCGGGCGATCGGCCCGGCAGCAATCGTCGCAGCTCTTCTGCACACCGCGAAGAAGAAGAAGCCGGCGCAGAAGATCGTTTCGCCGCGCGCTGCCTGAGAATGCCGTCGGGAAGATTGAGGCGCTCACGGCGAACCAGTAATAGTAGCTTTTGCTAAAATAAACTCATCTGACTGTCGTTCGCGCCGGACTTCCGGCGCTTGACCTTGTCGGGCTCAAGCTCGACGACGCCCTTCTCCTGAATCTCCGGCCCGGTATTGGCGACCTTGTTGACGAGGTCGGAAACCGGGATCGCTTCGAAGAAATCGAGCTGGGCGGGTCTCAGCAGATCGGCCACGTCGCGCGGCTCGAGCGTGCGGCAATCCAGCCAGCGCGCGAAATCTTCGGGATGGATCACCACCGGCATGCGGTCGTGGATATGGGCAGTATCGGCATTGGCGTGGGCGGTCAGAATGGCGCCGGTGTCCATTTCCGAGCCGCCCGGCTCGGCATAGGTCTCAATCAGCCCGGCGAAGGCGACAAGCCCGCCACGCCTTGGCCGCACCCAATAGGGCTGCCCTCTTCTGCCACCGGTTTGGTGCCATTCGTAGAATCCCGAAGCCGGTACCAGAGCGCGGCGATGGCGCATGGCAGCGCGAAACGACGCCTTTTCCGAAGCCCCCTCAGAACGCGCGTTGAACAGCAGCGGGAAGTTACGCGTATCCTTGACCCAAGCCGGGATCAGGCCCCAGCGCACCAGCATCGAGCGGCGGTCGGGCAGGTTCGAGCCCGGCGCCTGCGGCAATCCGGCGAGCGCCATCAGCACCGGCTGCGTCGGCGCGATGTTGTAGCGGGCCGGAAACTCCTCAAGTTCCGCCAGGCTGAGAAAGGCGGCGGTCTGGTCCGGAGTGGCGGTCAAGGCAAAGCGTCCGCACATGAATTCAGCTCTCGAATTGGTGGCATGTGAAAGTGGCCATGGAACCCGCCTTTCGCAACCGCTAAAGCTGTTCGCCGACGGCCGGTCCACAACGGGCTATGCCAATCGAGCGATCCGAAGCCCATGGAAGCACGCAAGATCATTCCGGCAGTCTCGGTCTGCGTCGTGCGCGAGAACACGGTGCTGCTGGTCAAGCGGGCCAGGCCGCCCTCGCAAGGCCTCCATGCCTTTCCCGGCGGCAAGGTCGAAGCCGGCGAGACGCTGGAACAGGCAGCACGGCGCGAATTCCTGGAAGAGACCGGATTGCAGGCGCGCAGCTACCGGCCGCTGCGGGAAATCCACATCGACGGCAGCGGCGACGGGCATCCGGTCGACTACTGGCTGACGGTGTTTGGGGCCGATTATGCTGGCGGCGAGGCGGTGGCCAGCGACGACGCCGAAACCGCGGCTTTCTATACGCTGGCCGAAATGACAGCGATGCCGCTCGCCGATGCGGTGTTTGAAATTGCGGACGATCTACTCGGTCCCAACAAAGACGGCGAGACCTGAGCCAGAGAATCGCCTTGCAGGCGACAAATTGTTTCAGCACAAGGACTCATGAGCCGCACGTCTTCGTTTCTCGCCGCATGCCTCGCCGTCAGTGTGGTTGTCGGTGCGCGCCCGGCGATTGCCGCCGAAGCACCGTTCGAGCCCGGGCTGATGCGGCTGGCGGAAGTGCTCGGCTCGCTGCATTTCCTGCGTAATCTGTGTGGCGAGAAGGGCGATCGGTGGCGAGCCGAGATGGAAAAACTGATCGCATCGGAAAATCCGAACCCGGAGCGGCGCGCCCGCTTCATCGCCAGCTTCAACCGCGGCTACCGGTCGTTCGGCGGTACTTATACGCAATGCACCGCCTCGGCGACGGAAGCCATCAGCCGCTACATGAAGGAAGGCGAGACGCTGTCTCGCGACATCGCTTCGCGCTACGGAAACTGACGACGGCAGCCTGCTTTCCGGAAAAGCCGCATCAAGGGTCGGCGCCGTTGCGGCGGACGCGTTCGACACTTCTCCGCTTGCCTCGGGTGAGGTCTTGGTGCAAACCTGATGTTGCACTTTTGCAACTATGTTAACGAAACGTTAGCGTGCGAATGTGAAATTAACTCAAACTGAAGGTTTCCGTCCCCTTGGCCGGCCTAATCGGCTAAGTTTGAAACGGATCGGACGCAGGTTTGCTGGACGCGACGGAATTTGTAGAAGACGACAAAAAAAATGTCGCGTTTACAAATACTTACTGCGCCTGCGTGTAAAAGGGACAACTCAAGCTTGATCCCTGTCCAACGGATCACCGCTTGAAAGGGTGGAAATCGCAATGGAACATGGCGTCAACGACATCGACGCGCTGGTCAGGGAAGAAAAGCGCCTGACCGCCGTGGAAAGCCACAGCGAAGCCTGGGCAGAAGGATTGTCGGCCGGGATCGAGCCGGAAATCATCGCCGAGGCAGCCCTCGAAACGGCATTCGGCGAAATGCTGCGCACCAATGGCGAGACCTCGGCGCTTGCCCTGCTCGATCGCATGCGTGAAAAGGTGATTGCCGGGGCCTTCGAGCCCGAAAGACTGCGGCACTGACCCCGGTTCTTTGACGACGGCGCGCCGCCCGGACATCATATCCGGGCACATGGATGGGCTGGAACCAGGGAGTAGCAGGCGGTGAATTTTTCGATATCAGGCAAGCAGAGCGGCCTGGTCCTCGGCATTTGGCTTACTGCTTCCTGCGCCACGATTCCCCTTGCACTGTTCCTTGCGAGCAGTCCCGCTCACGCCCTCAGCGAGATCAAGCGCGAAGACCTGCCTTCGCCGGTCACGCCGCCGCCCGACGGTGACATGTCGCCGCCTGGAAGTACCGTGCCGATGCCCGGCCCGCTCGGCACGACGCCACCACCGGCCAGCCAGCCGACGCCATCCGACGAGCCGGAACAAACCGAACCGAAAGGGCCGGCCAATGATGGCGGCGTGGCCAATCCGCATGTCGATCCCGACGCGCCTGTGCCCGAAGTCGTCTACGACCTCGCCAAGTTGCCGGAACCGGTCAGGCGCATGCACGATCTGATAGTCGAGGCGTGCAAAAGCGGCGACATCGAAAAGCTTCGGCCGCTGATCGGCACGGGAGACACGATGACCCAATTGTCGCTGGGCGACATGGAGGGCGACCCGATCGCCTTCCTGAAGGGCCTTTCGGGCGATACGGAAGGCCAGGAGATCCTCGCCATCCTGGAAGAAGTGCTCAGTGCCGGTTTTGTCCATGTCGATGCCGGCACGCCGCAGGATCTCTATGTCTGGCCCTATTTCTTCGCCCTGCCGCTGGACAAGCTCGACGCCAGACAACGGGTCGAGCTGTTCAAGATCGTCACCGCCAGCGACTATGACGACATGAAGCAGTTCGGTGCCTACATTTTCTACCGCGTCGGCATCACGCCGACCGGACAATGGACGTTCTTCGTCGCCGGCGATTAAGTGGCTAAGCATGGTCTCTTGGAGACAGGAGCTTAGCCCGCCAACGCCTCGGAAAACTCCACCGCCCTACCCTGGCCCGGCGTGACGATCTCGCCTTCCCACATCACGCGCCGGCCGCGCACGATGGTGCCGACCGGCCAGCCGGTCACCTGCCTGCCGTCATAAGGCGTCCAGCCGGCCTTGGAGCCTTGCTGGGCGTTGGCGATAGTCTCGCGGCGCTTCAGATCGACGATGGTCAGATCGGCATCGTAGCCGGCGGCAATGCGGCCTTTCCTGGCGATGCCGAATATGCGTTGCGGGCCGTGGCTGGTCAGGTCGACAAAGCGCTGCAACGTCAGCCGGCCGGCGTTGACATGATCCAACATGATCGGCACCAAAGTCTGCACCCCGGTCATGCCGGACGGCGATGCCGGATAAGGCTTTGCCTTCTCGGCCAGCGTGTGCGGCGCATGGTCGGAGCCGAGCACATCAACGATGCCTTGCGCAACGCCGTACCAGACCCCGTCGCGATGGCGCGTGGCGCGCACCGGCGGGTTCATCTGGATCAGGGTGCCCAACTGCGCATAGTCATCGGCGCTCAGCGTCAGATGATGCGGCGTCGCCTCGCAAGTCGCGACATCCTTATGCTGTTCGAGGAAGCCTATCTCCTCGGCGGTCGAGATGTGCAGCACATGGATCCGGGCGCGGACCTGGCGCGCGATTCGCACAAGGCGCTCGGTGCAGCGCAACGCAGCGATCTCGTCGCGCCACACCGGATGTGAGGACGGATCGCCCGCGATGCGCTCGCCAAGCCGCTCGCGCAGCCGGAACTCGTCCTCGGAGTGAAAGGCGGAGCGGCGGCGTGTGTTCCTCAGGATCGAGGCAACGCCTTCGTCGTCCTCGACCAGTAGGTCGCCGGTGGACGAGCCCATGAAAACTTTTATGCCGGCCGCACCAGGCAGCCGCTCGAGATCGCCAGCGTCTTTTGCATTGTCGCGGGTCCCGCCGACCCAGAAGGCAAAGTCGCAATGCATGCGGCCGGTGGCACGCCGCACCTTGTCGGCAAGGGTTGCCTCACTGGTGGTCAGCGGATTGGTGTTCGGCATCTCGAAGACGGCGGTGACGCCGCCGAGCACCGCTGCCCGCGAGCCCGTCTCCAGATCTTCCTTGTGCTCCAGGCCCGGCTCGCGGAAATGCACCTGGCTGTCGACGACGCCCGGCAGGATGTGCAGCCCACGGCAGTCGATCGTCTCACCGGCCGACGCCTCGCGGAGTTCGCCGATGGCAGCGATGCGCCCACCATTGATGCCGACGTCGCGAAAACCCTGGCCGTCGTGATTGACCACGGTGCCGCCTGTCAGGATGAGATCGTAGATGGGGGCCATACGGATCCGGTCTCTTGCGGGGGAAGTGCCAGCGGCTTACGTAATGGCCGATAGTTTTGCAAGATCAGGCTCGTTTTCCTACCATGCCCTTTGCCTCGCTCAGAGATCGCGCACTCGTTTCCGTGTCCGGGCCGGATGCCGAGCACTTTTTACAGAACATCCTGACCACCGACCTCGACGTGCTCGGCAGCAGCGAAGCAAAGCCCGGCGCGCTGCTAACGCCGCAAGGCAAGATCCTTTTCGACTTCCTGATCTCGCGCGCCGGCGAAAATGCTTTCCGACTTGAATGCCGTACCGAGACCGCCGATGATTTCATGCGACGGCTGACGCTCTACAAATTGCGCGCCAAAGTCGAAATTGCCAAGCTGGATCAGCCGGTTGTGGCCGTCGCATGGGGAAGCGATTCAACCACTTCGCAATTTGAATCAGCACCGTTTGCTGATGCGCGGTTTGTCGATACTGCCGTCAAGCGCTTCTACGATCACACCGCAGATGGCGGCGACCTTGCCACATGGCAAGCCTTTCGCATCGCCCATGGCATTGCCGAAAGCGGTGCGGACTACCAGCTCGGCGACGCTTTTCCGCATGACGTGTTGCTCGACGAGATCGGCGGTGTCGGCTTCAAGAAAGGCTGCTACGTCGGCCAGGAGGTCGTCTCGCGCATGCAGCATCGCGGCACTGCCAGGCGTCGGGTGTTGATTGTCTCGGCCGAACGCACCCTGCCCACTTCGCGCGCAGAGTTGACCGTGGAGGGGCGACCGGTCGGCACGCTTGGCTCGACCGCGGCCAGGACAGGCCTTGCCATTGCCCGCATCGACCGGGTCAAGGCAGCGCTCGACGCCGGCCTGCCGGTCCTGGCGGAGGACGTCGCCGTGTCGCTCGCTATCCCGTCCTGGGCGAAATTCAGCTTTCCGCAGGAAGCCATCGGCGCGGAGGATGCCTGATGGCTGCCGATCGCGCCGGGGCGCCGCCGCGCGCCTGGCAGCGCATGCTGTCCGGCCGACGCCTCGATCTGCTCGATCCCTCGCCGCTCGACATCGAGATCTCCGATATTGCCCATGGCCTTGCCCGCGTCGCACGCTGGAACGGCCAGACCAGAGGCGAGCACGCCTTTTCTGTCGCCCAGCATTCGCTGCTGGTCGAAACGCTTGTCGGCGAGCTGATGCCGGATGCCGACGCCGACGCGCGGTTGGCGGCGCTGCTGCACGACGCGCCGGAATATGTCATCGGCGACATGATCTCGCCGTTCAAATCCGTGATGGGCGGCAGCTACAGAGATTGCGAGATCAGGCTGCAGCGCGCCATCCATCTTCGCTTTTCACTGCCGGCCGAACTCGACGCGGGACTGCGCAAGGAGATCAAGCGAGCGGATCAGATCGCCGCTTATTTCGAAGCAACGCTGCTTGCGGGTTTTTCGACGGCAGAGGCGACGGAGTTCTTCGGGCGGCCGCGCGGCTTCAACGCCGAGCGCTTCGACGTCACGCCGCGCTCGGTGACTTGGGCGCAGAATGCCTTTCTCAAACGCTTTGCGACGATCGAAAAGTCGCGACGCCAGACTGCCGTTCCAGCCGGCTGAAAACGGTAAATTAACCGGCAGGGACAACAGTGCCATGGTTAACCATGGTCCATAGGCTTGCCTCATGCCCGTCGCCGGTATCAAGGCTGGTTCGTCCGTCCGCCGACGGAGGGCCAAAGGCGTTGGTCAGCCGCAACCTATTGAAGACGAGCTACGCGAACAGAACGAGCGTTTTTCGGCAGCGGTCGAGAACATGTCGCATGGCCTGTGCATGTTCGATGCCGATGAACGGATGATCATCTGCAACAGGAACTACATCAGCATCTTTCGGCTCGACGCCGAAGTGGTGCGGCCCGGCATCCGGTTTTTCGACATCCTCCAGCACAGCGTGGATATCGGCATCGCCTCGCAAAGCGCTGAGCAACTCTATGCCATCCGCAAGCCCTATATCGACCAGGCAAAACCTTCCACCTATGAGGAAACGCTTGCAGACGGGCGTATCGTCAACATTTCGCACCGGCCGCTGGCGTCAGGCGGTTGGGTATCGATCTACGAGGACATCACCGACCAACGGCGCGCCGAGCAGGAGTTGAAGGAGCAGCACCGCCGTTTCGACGCGGCACTTGCCAACATGTCGCAAGGCCTTTTGATGTACGATGCGGATGGCAAGCTGATCGTGCGCAACGAACGTTTCCTGGAACTTTATCATGTCAGGCCGGCCGACTTCCCGCTTGGCATGAGTCATCATGATGCGTTCAAGCGGCTGCTGGAACTGGGCATTTATACAAAGCTCGACCCCGACAGCGAAATCTCGCAAATCGAAGCCTGCCTGCGGGCGGGGAAAACACACGTAACGCATCGCCATCTCGCTGACGGCAGGACGCTGCTGGTTGCGCGGCGGCCGATGAGCGGCGGCGGCTGGGTCGCGACGTTCGACGACGTCACCGAGCGCAGGCGCGTGGAAGAGCGCATGACCCATCTTGCGCACCACGACACACTGACCAACCTGCCCAATCGCTCGATGCTTCGCGAACGGCTCGACCAAGCCCTGAGTGAGACGAGAGACGGATCGCTGGCGATATTCTCGCTCGACCTCGATCACTTCAAGGCGGTCAACGACACTTGGGGCCATCCTTCCGGCGACTGGCTGCTGAAATGCGTGGCCGAACGGCTGCAACGGTGCCTGCGCAATGAAACGGACGTTGTCGCCCGCTTCGGCGGCGACGAATTCGTCATCATCCAGTTCAATCTCAAAAGCCCGGGCGACGCGGAAAAGCTGGCCAAACGCATCGTCGAGATCATCGGAAAGCCGTTTCGCGACAAAAGACACGACATGCGTGTCGGCATCAGTCTCGGCATCGCGCTGTTTCCGAATGACGGCAAGGACGCCGACACTTTGCTGAAAAATGCCGATATGGCGCTCTATCGGGCAAAGAGCGAAGGGCGCAACCTGTACCGCTTCTTCGAACCAGCCATGGACGCGATGGTGCGGGCACGCCGGGCGCTCGAAATCGATCTCAGGGCCGCGCTGTCGCGCCGGGAATTCGAGCTGGATTTCCAGCCGATCATGAACATCGCCTCCGGCGAAATCGTCGGTGCCGAAGCCTTGATGCGCTGGCGTTCGCCGGTGCGCGGCCTGGTACGGCCGGACGACTTCATTCCGGCCGCCGAGGAGACTGGGCTGATCGTGCCGCTTGGAGAATGGGCGCTGCGAAAAGCCAGCACGACCGCGGCAGGCTGGGCGGCTTGGCGCATCGCAGTCAATGTCTCCGCCGTGCAGATCAAAAGCGGTACCTTTGCCCGCAGCGTTATCTCGGCACTGGCGTTCTCGGGCGTGCCGGCCAACCGGCTTGAACTGGAAATCACCGAAACGGTGCTGATGGACGAGAGCGATCTGGTGCTCAAGACACTCAGGCAGCTACGCGATCTGGGCGTCCGCATCGCGCTGGACGATTTCGGCACCGGCTATTCGTCGCTGGGCTACCTCAGGCGCTTTCCCGTCGACAAGATCAAGATCGATCGCTCTTTCACCCGTGACATCGACAGTCGCGATACCGCGGCGATCGTGCGCACCATCATCGGGCTTGGCGCACAGCTGGGCATCACCGTCACCGCCGAAGGTGTCGAGACCGAAGCGCAGCTTGAATTCCTGCAAAAGGAGGGTTGTGTCGAGGCCCAGGGCTATTTGATCGGGGTGCCGTCAAAGGCGTCGGACATTAATCGGCTGCTGAAGTCGAGCGCGACGATCCGGCAGTCCGGCTAAGTGCGACAGTCTCGCGGAAGCGCGGGCAACCGGCTTAGATCTCCTTGAGATGACGCTCGATCCGCGTGTTAATTCCTTGATAGGAGAAGGCGGCATTCAGGTGTGGCGAACCAGGAGGTTCCCAACGGGTCAGAGATGTTCGCTCAATGCCTCCACCATCTCCTTGTTCGTCGCCACGGGAACGATCTCGAATTCGACCAGATCCGCCCATTCGATGACCCACCGCTGCAGGAGCGTGACGTCATCGGCCTCCACCAGCAGGAAGCAGCGGCTCATATCCGCTGCGATCCAGCTGTGGTGCACCAGAAGCGCGTCCGGCTTCAGGCGGCCCTGGTCGCGGAAACGGCGGTAGATCTCCTTGCGGTCACAGCCGCGAAAATCTTCGGTTACGAAGAACAGCATCTTTTTCCCCTCAGTTCGGATATTATCGCCCCGGCCGGTCCAGCCGCTCCAGGAACCACTGCGTCAGCCGCACCCAGACCTCGTCTTTTTCGCCGGAGTCTTCCCAGCCGTGGTCGAGGTTGGGGTTGTCGTTGACCTCGATGACGAAGACGCCGTCCCTGGTTTCCTTGAGGTCGACGCCGTAGAGGCCGTCGCCAATGCAGCGCGCCGCGCTCACCGCCGTCTCGACGACATGGGCCGGTGCTTCCTTCAGGGTGAAGGTCTTGATGCCGCCCTGGTCGGGCTTGCCGTTGGCCTTATGATTGACGATCTGCCAATGTTTCTTGGCCATCAGATAATGGACGGCGAACAAGGGCTGGCCGCCGAGGACACCGACGCGCCAGTCATATTCCGTCGGAATGAATTTTTGCGCGATCAGGAGGTCGGAATCCTCCAGCCATTCGGTTGCGAGCGTCTTCAACTCTTCAAAGGTGCCGCATTTCTTGACGCCGCGCGAAAACGAGGAGTCCGGGATCTTCAGCACCAGCGGGAAGCCCAGCGTCTGTGCCGCAACTTCCAGGTCCGAGGTGCCGGCAATCATCACTGTCGGCGGCACCGGTACCTTGTTGTAGGTCATCAGCTCGTTGAGATAGACCTTGTTGGTGCAGCGGATCATCGACAGCGGATCGTCGATGACCGGCATGCCTTCCTGCTGGGCGCGGCGGGCAAAGCGGTAGGTGTGGTTGGAGATCGAAGTGGTCTCGCGGATGAACAGCGCGTCGTAGTTGGCGAGCTTGGCCAGATCCCGCTTGGTGATCGGCTCGATTTCGACGCCCATCTTTTCAGCGATCTTGGCCCAGTGGCGCAGCGACGAAATCTCCGACGGCGGCAGTTCCTCATGCGGATCGACCAGCGTTGCGAAAGTGTAGCGCGCCGGCGTGCGGCCCTTGGTGTCGCGCCACTCGCGATTGGTGTAGGTCTCCAGGCACTGGAGAAAGTGCGTTTCCTCGTCCTCGGTCATCCTGGCCAGGGGATGGAACCCGATCTTGCGGATCGAGGCCCATTCGGCGCTGTCCCTGATGTGGAGCTCGAGCGCCGGGGCACGGAACCAGTCGAACAGAAGTTTTGCGAAGCGGTCCCAGATCCTGGATGGTCCGATGCCGAAGAAGATGCAGACCTTCTGCGGGAAAGCGCCGCCCAGGTCCTTGCGGCACTTGTTGAGTGCGAGTTCGAGTTCCGGCAACGCGTGCTCATAGAGCTTGCGTTCTGACAGGTCGATCATCGTTTCGACCGTCGGGATGACCTTATGGCCGCGCGAACCGGCAAGGAGCGACGCGTAATAGCCGCGGCTCTGGTAGCCATAATTGTTCGACAGGTTGATGACCTTCGGCCGCTGACCGCGAAACAGTGCCGGATGGGCAAGGTAGTCGCGATTGGTGATGATCTTGTGCGGCGTCGCCACCTGGTCGAGATCGTTCTGCCGGCCGGTAAGGATGACCCAGGTCATTGGCTGTCGCGCTTTCCGAGAGTGATGGCGGCGCGCAATCCGTCGCGGCCGAATTGCGCCATGTTCATGAAGATGCCGTAAGGCACGGGAATGTTGGCAGCATCGAGGATCGTCTCCTGCCGCTCGTCCTCGACCCAAGGGTCGTGGATCAGGATATGATCGCCGTCGTCACCGATGGCCAATACCCAGTGCGGAACCTTCTTGCCGAACATCAGGAAGCCGCTGATCAGGACCAGCACCAGTTTTCCCTCTGCGATCGCGGTGCGAATGTCGTCAAGCCCGAATGAACGGTAATTCACCGGGATGCCGTAAAGTTCCGCGCGGCGGCGAAAGTCGACCTGCGCCAGCTCCATGACCCGGCGCTTGTCCTCGCTGCGCACCGACTGCAGGAACAGCGCGCCGTAGAAGGAGACATAGATCTCAGCAGCAAGCCCGCTCTCATAACCGGCGACGGCCAGCCCGAACGGTTCGCAGCCGCCCGGCCCCGACATCATGAAAACAGTCGTCGCCTCACGCCACAGCCGGATTTCCATCACCGGATCCGGCACGAATCCGGGGTCGAAGTTAGCCATCGCCATCATCAGGCAGCATGGTCCGCAGGTGAATTCGCAAGTCTGCTGATAAAACGGCACTTCGGTGGCGACCGGAATGTCGCCGCGCAAGGTCTTCTCATAGCGCAGCGCCGTGGCGCCGTCCTCGTAATAGTCCGGTTCACGGCCGATCTTACGGTAGCCGCTCTGCTCGTAGATCTGGATGGCGCGCGGATTGTCTTCGCGGACTTCCAAACGAAGCATCATGCGGCCGTGCTCGAAAGCGGCGGCTTCAGCCTCTTCCAGCAGCAGGCGGCCAACGCCACGGCCGCCGAAAAATGGACCGACGGCGATCGAATAGAGTCGCGCGACGCCGCTGCCCTTGCGAAACAGCACGACCGCATAGCCGGCGACGTGGCCATCGTTCTCGCCAACCAGCAGTTCGGCGGTGTCGCGTTCGATCAGTTGGCGAAAGGAGCGGCGAGAAATGCGGTCGCTCGAGAAAACAGCTTTTTCGATGGCGGCGAGGTCATCGACGTCGGACGCGCGGGCCTTGCGAATCTCGGCAGGCATGCGGGCTCAGAAAACCTCGATTGGGTTGTGGAAACGGCCCTAGTCTAAACATCGGTCACACCAGCCGAAGTGCCAGCATTCAGCAAGCGCTATCGCACCTCGATTAGGGCCGAATTGTGACAGTTTTCAAGGCAGGCAGGTCGCGCAAAGGCTTTGAAACGACCTTCGTGTTTCGGCATCGGCGCGGCTATAGAAAAACGAGCTCCTGCTCAGCTTTTCAAGCCCGCCAGAAGCTGGCCATAGGCGCTCTTGGCCACCGCAGCCAGCTGCTCGCGCGGCAGCGATCCGACGACGGCGCAGCCATAACCCTTGTCCAGCCAGTAGACGGCCTCAGGACCATTTTCCTCGGACCCATAGGTGCCCTTGGCCTTGGCCGCCGATTCGGCGATTACGAAGAGCGAAATGCGCTCGCCCTTGTCGTCCTCGTAAAGCAGCATCGCGGCCTTGCCCTGGCCGGCAGGCAGCAGCCGGCCACCGACCAGTTGGAATCCCTGCGCCGCCAGATCTGGCGCGACGAGCTTCAAACCTACCTGGTTCGACAGCCAGTTCTGCAAATGATCCTTGTCGCTTGCCGGCACTTCCACAGCATGCCGCTTTTCAGCGGCATAGATGACGTGGGCGGCAATCGCCTCTTCGGCAAGCTGGTCCTCGGCCGTATTTTCCAGGCCGAGGCCGCCGATGCCGGCAAGATAGCCGCCAGCACCGCCAATCACCAGCATGGCGGCAGCGGCGGCCGCAAGCCACCAATGCGAGCGCGATGGCGACACTCTGACCACCGGCGCCTCGCCAAGCACCACCTTGCTCAGCCGCACCGGGACGGGTTCGTCCAGCACGCCGTTAAAGGCTGCGCGCAATGCTGCCCGGTCGGCGGCGTAGCGTGCGCTCTTGGCCTTCATCTCGGCATTGGCCTCGAGCCATGCCTCATAGGCCGTCCGCTCATCGCCGGGCAACTCGCCATCGAGAGCCATGTGGATGTCGCGTTCGGAGAAATCGCGCCGGCTCATTTCTCGACGATCCTTATCGATCGGCGGCGCGCGGTATCATCCAGCAGCGCGCGCAGTTCCTCACGCCCGCGCGCGATGCGCGACATCAAGGTGCCGGCGGGAACCCCAAGGATGTTGGCGGCTTCGGCATAGGAAAACCCTTCGATGGCGACCATCACAAGTGCCGCGCACCGGTCAGGGCTTATCGCCTGCAGCGCGTCGACGATCTCGCGCGAAGCGATGCTCTCGATCTGCTCGGCGGGTGCTGCCTGCGCCTCGCTTGCCTCGAGCGGCAGCATCGCCGCCTCGCCGCGCCGGTTCACCTTGCGCATCTGATCGATGAACAAATGATGCATGATCGTAAACAGCCACCTCCTGGGGCTTTCCCCTGTCTGCCAATTGTCGAGCCGCACGAGTGCCCGCTCGAGACAATCCTGGACGAGATCGTCTGCGGAATCGCGGTCGCGCAACAGTGAGCGTGCATAGCGGCGCAGACGCGGTATTTCGCCAAGGATTGCTGCCTTCTTTTCGTCCATGACCGCTGGTTCTGGAGCCCTGTCCGTGGTGATTGAACGCGCCTTCGCGGCGCGGCGCAAGCGGCCAGCGCGAAGCGGTCCGCCGCCCCGGTCACCCAAGCAACTGAATAACGCTGCCAGCGGCAGGTTTATTCCCGGCCGATCCCCACCTGAAGACCCCTCTACAAATTCCCCTTCGAGAGGTGCTGAACTTCAAATTGCAATCCGGCCTTTTCGACTGATACCGCAGCTGCGGTAAAGAACCATTGTACCTCGGCTGGCATAATAGACAACAATGCCATCGAAATCATAACGGGTCGCCCCACAGCATCCGGATGTTCTTTGTAGCCCATCTAAAACGAAAACACAATATAGATTCAGTTTATTCTCTAGAAGCACAAGATGATTTTCTACATCATCCCAATCGAGATCATCTACAATGCTGAGCAAATATTCACCATTTTTGCCTTTTGCGACAATATCCACGACGTCCGTATGCTGAACAGCCATCTGTCAATAGCCTTTTCCCGTGATCATAGACTCACACTAATTTACCTCTCTCGCCGCCCTTGTCAGCAGCCGCTGATAGAACAGGCCGATGCCGATGAGCACCGCGCCGAGGCCGATGAAGGACAGCGCCCGCAACACGCCTTCCAGTTCGGACATGTCGAAGATGAAGACTTTGAGCACGGCGACCGAGATCAGCGCCGCCGACGCTATGCGCAGCACCTGGGACTTCAGCCAGACACCGGCGGTGAGCAACATCACGCCGATGACCAGCCAGAGCGCCGAATAAGTATAGGTCTCGAGCTGGCCGAGACCGCTCCAAAGGCCGATGAACTCGCCCTTGAACAAGCGCCTTACCGACAGCGTAGCATAGGCGAAGCCGAGCACCGCCGCCACAACCGCCAGCATGGCCGCATACCATTTCGGCCGCTTGTCGCGGGTATAGAGCGCCAGTGCGCCTGTCGCGACCGCCGGCAAGAGGTAGGCGAGCAACAGAAGGTTGAACACCGGAATGCTGCCGGTCGATTCGTCCGTCAGCAAGGGGTTCAGCGCCAGAAAATGCTGGAGGACGATGAACGCGACCGAGACCACGCCCGCTGCAATCGAGCCGTAGCGCAGCACCGAACTTGGCGAGCGCATGTCGATGGCGACCAGGATGGCACCGGCACCGATGGCGATCAGCGTGTAGATCGCCTGTTCGGCAAGCGTCGCAGCAGCCGTATCGATGACGCCGCCATGCATGGCATGGCGCACCAGCATCGCGACGGTGAGCAGGGCAAACAGCGCGGCGCCGGCCTCCATTGCGAGGCGCGGTCGGCCGTTGGTGGTTCGGGCAAGCTGCCAGGCGGCAAAACCGAAAGCGAGCGCCGGCACGCCATATCCAAGCAGCAGCCAGTTGAACACCGGCGTCTTCGACAGGAACTCGGCACCGACGATGGTCGGGTCGAAGGCAGCGCGGCCGAGCACTGCAATCACCGCACCAACGGAAATCCAGCCAAGCACCGGATAGCTGCGCCAGCGCGTCGCCAGCGCCGGCACGACGGCGGCTGCTCCGAGCAGGATGGTTGTCCAGCCTGAACCGAAGGCCATGTGCAGCATCAGCAGGCCGGCAATCGCCGCGCCGCCGAGCGCGAAGGAGACGGCAGCGCCGCCGGTCAGCGGCGGCGCTTCGCCGCGCGCTATCCATTCGCCGCCGGCGACGAAGACGCCGACCAAAACGGCTGCGACCGCCGCATAAGCAAGGTCACGGTCGAGATTGCCGAAGGCAGACCAGAGCGCCAGCAGGATGACCAGTGGCGCGACAGCGCTCCAGGCCGCCCATGCGGCGGCGCGCAGCCAGCCAGAGGCCGCAAAACGGCGCGCCGCCCAAAAGCCGGCGCCGATGAAGACCAGGCCGAGAGCGATGCCGACCCTGAACATCAAGGCATCGGACGCCACGACCGGCATGCCGTCGACGCCGAGAGCGCCACCCGAAAAATCTGAAACGATCGTGGTCGGCGGAATGATGCCGAGATAGACCAGTACCGTCGCCAGCCCGGCGGTGTGCAGCAGTGCAAGCGCCCGCGGCCGGTAGAGCGCCACCGCCACCAGGGCTGCGACAAGGGCGGCCCCCGGCAATGCACCGCGGATGGCGACGAAGGCCGGATCGACAAACAGGGCCAGCGCCGAAAGGCCGACGAAGAAGCCCGGCGCGATCGACGGCCAGTCGAAGCCGCTGCCGGCGCCCGCATCGTCGCGGCGGCCAAGCCAGACGAAGGCGAGCACGGCCAGTGTCACCCCGTCGATAAAGAGGATGACGGCAAGGTTCGCCCCCGGCGCGTCGGTCATATAGAAGATGGTCCAGATCCCCGTGGCGACGAAGGCTGCGGCCGTCAAAAGCCTCCAGTCGCGGATGCGGGCAATGACGCAGGTGGCGGCGAGCACGATCGCCAGATAGCCGAACAGCGCCCACGGATTGGGCGCCTGCGAGGCGACCAGCAGCGGCGTCACCATGGCACCGAGCAGGCCGACGCCGGCCAGCGCCTGACCGTGGACCAGGCTTGCCGCGATCGTCGCCACCCCGATGGCGCCGAGCAGCGTGAAAGCGAGCGTCGGGCCGATGAAGCCGTAAATGCTGTACGCGGCGTAGACGGTACCGAACAGGATGAAAGCGCCGGCCGCCGTCAGGATCGCCGGGATATAGGCACCGGCAGCACCTTGCACCGGCACCCTGAAGCCGGTGCGCCGGATGAACTCGCCGCCGGCGACCAGCACCAGCCCGAGTGCCGCCGCCATGACAAGCCGCACGCGT
Organism: Mesorhizobium sp. M0296; assembly: GCF_040321675.1. NCBI lineage: Bacteria > Pseudomonadati > Pseudomonadota > Alphaproteobacteria > Hyphomicrobiales > Phyllobacteriaceae > Mesorhizobium > Mesorhizobium sp. M0296. The sequence continues at coordinate 244,131 of NZ_JAMYRZ010000002.1, read as the reverse complement.
GGCCCGAAAATGCCGGCCTCGATGGTGTAGCGGATCAGAAACAAGCCACCTAGCGCCAGCGCGATGCCGCCGACCCAGACCGCCCAGCGGGTACCGAGCGCCGTTTCGACGTCGGACTGGCGAGCTGCCTTCGCCGCTGCCGCCGGTTGCGCCGACTCCGGCGCGGACGGCGCCGTTCTATCGGCATCGGCCTCTGTAGCTGACACGACCGCTGCGGGCCGTGGCGATACGGCCATGTCGGCTGCGACCGCAAGCGGGATTGCGGCATCCGCCGGTTTGCTGTCGTTTACAGCCGGTTCCTTGGCTTGCGGCGGCAGCGCAGGCGTGCCCGAAAGCACAAGGCTGCGCAAGGCGCCAAGCTCGCGCTCGATCAGGCCGATGCGGCTCTGCTGGCGTGAAATGATGACGAACAGCGCGATGATGGCGACGAGGCCAATCAGGCTTTCAAACATGGCGGTTCCCCCAAACCAGGCCAGTTGTCACTGACATTCAATGTTCAGTGACATTCAAATGCGGCGGCCAAACGGCCGGTCCATTCAACGTGCCGCCAGATTGGCCGGAAAGATCGAGCATGTTTCGGTGCCGAAAGCCAGGAGCTTGCCGTTGGCGTCCTTCAGCGCCGCTTCCGAAACCGTCAGCGTGCGGCCCTTGTGCACCACTTTGCCGTCGCACACCACCTCGCCCGTCCTTGGCGTGATCGGCCGCGTCAAATTCACTTTGAACTCGGCCGTCGCATAGGCCTCGCCCACCTGCGAAATGGTGCCAAGGCCGAGCGGCGAAACGTTTTCGGGATCAGGTTCAACTTCGCTCATCTGGTGGTTTCCCCGGTGGCGGCTTCCCCGGCGCTTGCCTTGCCGGATTCACGGCCGGGTGAATGATGCCTGCGCAAGGCGGCGAGAAACCCGGCGCGGGCGCCGGGAGGCTCGATGCCGCGCGGTTCGTAGACATGGCGGGTCAAAAAGAAGCCGGTCAGCCGGAAGGCGTCCTCGATCGCCGCCGGATCGGCGCGCAGCCCGGAGCCGCGCTGCAGGAAGGCAGGCAGCGCCAGCATCTTGTCGCGCCACGGCGCGCCCGCCGCGCGCGACACGGCGCGGCCGGATTTCGGCGAGACATAGGCAAGGTCCTGCCTGGTGCCGGTCGCCGCACACTGGCTGAGATCGAGGCCGAAACCGAGTTCGTCGAGTACCAGCAGCTCGAAGCGGGCCACCAGCTCGCCGGCGGCATCGGCATCGTCGAGATGAGCGATCATCACCGCAAGCGTCTCGTAAAGGCCGCCATGGGCGTCACGCTCAGGCAGAAGACGCAAATGCGCGGCCATCGTCTGCAGGCCGTAGACGGCAACGGCGCTGTCCATCAGCCGGGCGGCGTTCATCTCGATAGCCTCGACCTGGAAGGTGCCGAGATGCTCGTCGAGCCGCGCCCGCCACAACAGGTCGACGCGATTGCCGGGCTGCAAGACAGGCTGCTGTTTGCGCGAACGGCCGCCGCGCACGAGACCGAGATGGCGGCCATGCGCGCACGTCATCACCTCGAGAATGGCGCTGGTTTCGCCATGCTTGCGGGTGCCGAGAATGATTCCCTCGTCGCGCCATTCCATTACGAGAGCTTGTCACCGGTTGGATGGCGAAATCAAGATGTGCGACGTATCCGCCGCCAAACCAAAACGGCCCGTAGCGTATCGCTACGGGCCGTTTTTTGCGAGATCGTTGTTTGATCAGAACGAGCGCTGGAAGCGGAAGATGCCGCCGATTGTGTCGGCATCGTCGGCATCGAAATTGTCGTAATAATCGACTTCGGCGGTGATCGTGTAACCAGGAACGATGGTGTAGGCGACATTCGCCGCAACGGCGAAGTCTTGGTCGTCGGTATAGGAGACCTGGGCGTTCAAAGACGTCTTCTTGTTGACGGCATAGCTGCCGCCGCCCCAGACGGCAAAGTTGCCAGTCCACGGCTTGTAGAAGTTCTTCGCGAGGTTGTCGTCGCTGCCGTAGCCCGCCATCACGAACAGGGTCAGGTCAGTAATCGGCTTGACGTCGAGGCGAGCTTTGCCGGCCCATTCTTCCGACGTGCTGTTATAGGCGCCGACCGCGGTGATCGCACCCCAGTCGCCCTTGTATTTCACGCCGCCGACGACAAACGGAACGTAGCTGTCGATCGACTGGTCAGCGCCGGAGCCCGTTTCGACCGAGGCGACTGCCGTAAAGCCATTACCGCCGTCGAAGTAGTAACTGATCAGGTTGGTGTCCTTGGTGCCGTAAGGAATGATAGTGTCCTGGACGACGTTGCCGGCGTAGCCGATGAACGAATCATAGACAGTTTCATCCTTACCGACGCGGAAACCTCCAAGCTGGATCCAGGCGAAGTTCAGGGTAACCGCCTTGTTGTCCTGCACGCTGAAATCAACACCGCTCACGGTGCGTTTGGTATTGCCGAAGTTGAAACGGGTCTCGGTATAGGTCTTCAACGTGCCGAGCTCGGTTTCCTGGCCGGTCCACGTCTTCAAATTGAAGCGGGCATTCTTGTTCCAGGTCTGCTGCTCGTCACCGTCCAAAAGGTCGTGTGTCGTCGCGCCATCGAAAACGCGGCCGGCGTCGCCGAAGCTGGCGTCATAGCGGACATAGCCGCCGATGCGCAGGCAGGTCTCGGTGCCGGGAATGTAGAAGTAGCCGGCGCCGTAGACGTCGCAAATCTTGACGTATTCGGCGGGTTCCGGCTCGGCGACCACAACAGCGTCGGCGGCGCGCGCACCGGAGACCGCGACGAATGCCGCGGCTGAGCCGAGAAGAAGGCTCTTGATATTCATTTTCTGACCTCTCCAGTCAAAGTTAAAAATGGCTTTGGATTCATGGGTTGAACGGCTGAACGCCTCACCCACGTCGAAAAAGGCGCGCACCGCACCCCCTCTTCAGGCGGCGAACATACTCATCCGCATTCCAGTCTCAATGACGATTACAAAAATAATCAATGTTTGTATAACAGAATAAATCCATGTTGCACAAATATCACTTCATATTTGCTTCACATTTGCCATCGGCACAAACGAGACACTGTCACAATTGTACAAAAATATACTTATGCCATTAGCCGGCAAACCGATCGGCACCCGACATACATTCCTTCTACGTGTTCTTTTTTTGGAATAGACTTCTAACGTTGGCAGCGAGATCAAGCCGACTTCGCCATCGCTGCGTTCTGTGCGGCAAGAACGACTTCCGCCACCAGATCCCGTTTGAGCATTTCAATGGGAATACGTCCGGCGAGGCCGGGCGCGGGGCCGATCAGCCACGACCAGGCATGCCGTGGATCGGGCATCGCGGATAACACTTCCTTGACACCCGGCGCCGGCCTGCCGTCGATGAACTGGGCCAGGGGAAATACATGTTTGCGGCCACCGGTGCGCAACGCAACGACCGTGCCGCTCCGCTGCCAGCGATGCAGGGTCGAGCGCGATATGCCGAGATTTTGCTGCAGGAACGTCGACCCGGCGACCCGACCGGCCCAGTCCTCGACCCGCATCGCGTCGAGGTCGCCCGTTCCGGCCAGGCGTTGGATGTCTGCCCCTTGACCTTCGTGCGCCGTCGACAGATGCGTCCGGGCACGGCGTTCCGCAGCTTCGGCTGCCAATATCCGCACGAAACGCGACGCCATGCCGGGTAATCTTTCCTGCATGGTGTCGATCGCACTGATGTCGGTCGGCGCAAGCAAAGCGACGGCGGCGGCAACGGCGCCGGCGACCCTGCCCGCTGCAACGACCGCATCGCTGTTCGTCACCTTGCCTTGCCGCGCCAGCACGCGCTCGATCTCAACAGCGACGGCGTTTGCAAACTCGATCTGACGGATGGGGTCGATGCGATTCCAAGTCCCGGTCATGTCCTGATCTGGCTGTTTGCCTGCCGGTTCCGGTTTGCTCGGAAGCGGGTCTTTCGCACAGCCTATAGGCAGGGTGTATGACGGAGAGACGACAAACGGGAACCACGCACGGTCGCAGTATCGGCAGGAGTTCCATTCGATCCACTGGACGATTTTGCATGAAATATCGGAAATTTCTCAGAACCCGCTCAGGATTTCCCGTCGCGCCGGTACCAATAAGGAACGGGTCGGCTCGACATGGCTGGCGCATGGCCTCCCGGATTGATTCGGCGGCTGTTCAAGATGCAAGTCGACCGATCGGGCACCCCGGCGACCGCTCAGAATCCTGAGGCGGCCAACAGGCCGCTCTGCGGATCGCCCAAACAGGCTCAGTGCGGAAATTCGAGCCCCATTTCACGGTAGCGCTCGGGATCGTCGCCCCAGTTCTCGCGCACCTTGACGAACAGGAAGAGGTGCACCTTCTGCTCGAGTATGCCTGCGATTTCCATGCGCGCGGCCTGGCCGATGGCGCGGATCGTCTCGCCCTTATGGCCGAGCACGATCTTCTTCTGGCTGTCACGCTCGACATAGATTGTCTGGTCGATGCGCACCGAGCCGTCCTTCTTCTCTTCCCATTTCTCGGTCTCGATGTGGGAGGAATAAGGCAGTTCCTGATGCAGCCTGAGATAGAGCTTTTCGCGGGTGATCTCGGCCGCGAGCTGGCGCATCGGCAGGTCGGAGATCTGGTCCTCCGGATAGTACCAGGGGCCGGCCGGCAAGGTCTCGGCGAGATAGTCGAGCAGGTCCTTGCAGCCGGACCCGGTCAGCGCCGAAACCATGAAGGTGCGCTTGAACGGCACCCTTTCGTTGGCTGCCGCCGACAATGCCAGCAACGTCTCGTGCTTGACCCGATCGACCTTGTTGAGGATCAACACCATCGGCTGCCGGACATCCTTCAGCCGCTCGAGGATGGCGTCGGCATCGCCCCGGATGCCGCGCTCGGCATCGATCAAGAGAAGCACGATATCGGCGTCCTTGGCACCGCCCCACGCTGTGGTCACCATCGCGGTGTCCAGCCGGCGCTTCGGCTTGAATATGCCCGGCGTGTCGACGAAGACGATCTGCGCGTTGTTGTGGGTGGCAATGCCGCGCACGATAGCGCGCGTGGTCTGCACCTTGTGCGTCACGATCGACACCTTGGCGCCGACCAATTGGTTGACCAGTGTCGATTTCCCCGCATTGGGCGCGCCGATCAGCGCGACGAAGCCGGAGCGGGTAGCGGGAGCTTCTGTTGCCGGAGCTTCGGTGGCGGTCATGCGGCACTCCCTTGATTGAGCCAGACGCCTTCCCGCTGCAGAAGTGCCGCGGCTGCAGCCTGCTCCGCCTCGCGCTTGGAGCGCCCGTTGCCGGTCGCCGGCGGATAGGCGCCGACCTTGACACTAACGGTGAACAGCGGATCGTGGTCCGGTCCCTCGCGGCTGTCGATTATGTAAACCGGCACTGCGCCTGCCGCCTGATGCGCCCATTCCTGGAGTTCGGTTTTCGCATCGCGACGGGCGGCGTCAATGGCTTGCGAGCGCGGCTGCCAGTATTTGTGGATGAAGGCACGGGCCGCTTCCAACCCTCCGTCGAGATAGAGCACGGCGATCAGCGATTCCAATGCATCGGCGCGCAGATTGACGCGCTTGCGCCCGTCGAGGCCGCGTACGTCCGAACCGGCGCGAATAAGTTCCGGCAGGCCGATCTCCTCGGCAATTTCCGCCAGGGCTTCAGCGTTGACCAGAGCGTTCAATCTCAGCGACAGCTCACCCTCGGCTGCGTCGGGAAATGCCGCCAGCAGCATATCGGCAACGACAAGGCCGAGAACGCGATCGCCCAGGAATTCGAAACGTTCGTAGTCGATGCCGGCGTGACTGCCGCGAGCGCTGGCATGGGTCAGCGCCCGCTGCAGGCGCTGATGGTCGCCAAAACTGTGGCCGGTGCGCTCCCTGAGCGCCTCGGCGAGCGCATCGGCGGTCAGCCGTTTCGTCGCCGCCATGGCCCTAATTGACGAAATGGAACAGGCGCGAGGCGCGCATCAGTGACGGCCATTTCCAGATTTCGAGCGGGCTGGCGCTGCCGCCGATCGAGAAGAAAATGAGGTTGGCGCGGCCGACCAAATTCTCGTCCGGCACGAAGCCGACGGTGAAGCGGCTGTCCGACGAGTTGTCGCGATTGTCGCCCATCATGAAATAGTGACCGGGCGGCACCTTGAACTCTTTGGTATTGTCGCCGATCGAAGCCTGCGTCAGGTCGAGCGTGTCGTAGCTGACGCCGTTCGGCAGCGTCTCGCGATAGACATCGACCGGCCCGTTCTCCTCGGTGATGTCGTGGTTGTCGATCTGCCCGACCTTGACGCGCGGCACACCCACATCGTTGATGAAGAGCTGGCCATCCTTGACCTGGATCTTGTCGCCCGGCAGGCCGACGACGCGCTTGATATAATCGACAGAAGGATCCGGCGGAAACTTGAACACCACCACGTCGCCGCGCTTCGGCTCTGAGCCCCAGATGCGGCCCGAAAAGATGTTCGGCCCGAACGGCAGTGAATAGCGGGAGAAGCCGTAGGACCACTTGGTGACGAAGAGATAGTCGCCTTCGAGCAAAGTCGGCCGCATCGACCCGGACGGGATCGAGAACGGCTGGAACAGGAGCGTGCGGATGACCAGCGCAAGCAGCAGGGCCTGGACTATGACGCTGACGGTTTCGCCAAGTCCGCCGGATTTCTTCTGGGTTTTTTCAGCCACGCTCATGTCGTCCTCGATTGTGCGTTGGATGGTATAGAGTCTCGGCGCGCGCTGGGCAACGTCATGCCGGTGGTCAGATGCAATCAATGTGGCGCTTCTTCGACCGGCAACGCTTCAATGATCACAAAGGCTTGAGCGAGCGGAAAATCATCGGTGATGGTGAGGTGGATCACCGCGCGGTGCCCTTCAGGCAGAATTTCGTCCAGCCGCGCTGCCGCCCCATTGGTCAGCGCCATGGTCGGCTTGCCGCTGGCCAGGTTGACGACCCCCATGTCGCGCCAGAACACACCCTGCGCCAGACCGGTACCCAGTGCCTTGGCGCAGGCTTCCTTGGCAGCGAAACGCTTGGCGTAGGAGGCCGCACGCGCCGCGCGGTTTTCGGAGCGCGCCTGTTCGATCTCGGTGTAGATGCGCTGGATGAAGCGCTGGCCATGGCGTTCCAGCGACTTCTCGATGCGTCTGATGTCGATGAGGTCGCTGCCTATACCGATAATCATTCGGCAGGAACTTCCGGCCCGGTTTTTCCAGCCTTTGCCGCTCTTTCGGCCAGCCGCTTGCGGCGCTGCTCGTGGAAAGTGACCATGCCCCAGCGGGTGATGCCGTAAAACAGCAGGCCGAAAACCAGGCCGAGCGGTATTGCGCCGATCGTCATCGGCTTCAGCACCGGTCCCCACAATTGCGCAAAGGAAAGATTATGCAGCATGTCGCCGAGATGCGCGGGCGGGCCATGCGCCGGCAGGTGTTCATGCAGGATCAGCTTGCCGACCTCCCAGGAGGCGGCCCATAGCAGCGGAAAGGTCAGGGGGTTGCCGAAGACCGTGCCGAGTGCTGCCGCGACCAGATTGCCGGCGATCAGCCAGCACAGGATGGCAGCAATGATGAAGTGAAAGCCAAGCGGGAAAAACGACGCAAATACGCCCGCCGCAACACCTGCGGCCACGGCATGCGGCGTGGCCCTAAGCCGCAGGATGCGCTTGGAAAAATACCGCAGCGAGCGCGAGAACGAGCGGCGCGGCCACAAATAAGTGCGCACCCGCTCGAAAAAACCATCAGGCTTGCGCCGTCGAAAAAGCACTCTGTTCCTGTTCCTAGTTCCGTCAATAGCTTCACGCCGGCTTCTCCAGCCGGGCGCGACAGCCCCATGCTGCGCTCTGCGGTCGCCGAAAAGCAACTACGACTTTGATATAGCGATGCGCTGGCCGAAGAACAACGAGGCCGACGGCATCCGCTCGGTGGCCGCTCGCGCCGGCCCTGGGTGTCGCCGTTCTGAACAGGGCATGATCGCGGCGAATTTAAGGAGCGTCACTTAGGATCGATATTCGCTGACCTCGACGAGGTTGCCGTCCGGATCGCGGAAATAGACCGACATCATCGCGCCCCGAGCGCCGACACGCTCGACCGGGCCGACCTCTATCACCACACCATTGGCGGCGAGGTTGGCACATATCTCGGCGAGCGGCCGGGCAGCAATCAAGCAGAAATCTCCGGAGCCCGGCGTCGGCGCCTTGGCCTTCGGCTCGAAGGTGTGCCCGACCTCGTGCACATTGATCTTCTGCGTTCCAAACAGCAGCGCCGTTGGTCGGTCCGGCTCGTCGAGGCGCTTGAAGCCAAGCACGCGCTGATAGAAGGCGCAGGTATCTTCCACCGAACGAACTGTCAGCACGAAATGATCGATGCCGGCAATCACGGCAGCGCCTCTTGACTTGATTTTATGCATGTCGTTGTCCCAAAACCGCCGCACACTTTTGGGCGACATGCATTAGATATTGCGGCTGCCCGGCTTGATCGCCGGTATGGCGGCGAGCTCGGGCGGCAGCCTGTCGGCCGGATAGGCCGGAACTTCATATTCGGCGAGCGCGATCAGCGGCACGCCGACATCGGTCTTGCCGGCCGAGCGGTCGATGATGCACGCAGCGGCAACGACATCGGCGCCAAGTGCGCGCAGACAGTCGATGGTCTCGCGGATCGACAGGCCGGTGGTGACGATGTCCTCGACAATGACGACGCGCGATCCCTTGGCGATCTCGAAACGGCGCAGCCTGAATTCGCCCCCTTCCCGCTCGACCCAGATCGCCGGCGCACCAAGATGGCGCGAGGTCTCATAGGCCGGGATCAGCCCGCCGATCGCCGGGCCGACGACGTAGTCGATCCTGCCGGGCACGCCAGTGCGGATCTTTTCGGCGAGCGCCTTGCACAAGCGCTCGGTCTTGTCGGCATGCATGAAAACACGCGCTTTCTGCAGAAAGACCGGGCTGCGCAGGCCCGACGTCAGGATGAAATGCCCTTCGAGAACGGCGCCGGCCTCGCGGAAAATGCCCAGCACTTCATCGGTGTTCATCGTTCACTCCATGTCCATGGTGAATGGTGAATGGTAGTGAGAGCACCCTCTTCACTATTCACTATTCACTATTCACCCATTCACGCGCCTTGCATCGCTGACGCTCGAATTGTCCTTTAGCTGCGACAGCAGCCGGTTCAAGTGCTTGAGGTCCCACACTTCGAGATCGATCAGCATTTCGGTGAAATCGGGCGCGGTGCGCACCATCGACAGAGTGTGGATGTTGGCGTCGTTGGATGCGACGACCTGTGCAATGTCGGCCAGCGAACCCGGCGCGTTGATGGCGGTGACCGAGACGCGCGCCGGGAACCGCTCCTTGGTGCGCTCGTCAATATCCCAGCGCACGTCGATCCAGCGCTCGGGCTGGTCGTCAAAGGCCTGCAGCGCCGGCGACTGGATCGGATAGATGGTGATACCGGTTCCCGGCTGCACGATGCCGACGATGCGATCGCCTGGCACTGCCCCTTCCGGCGCGAAGCGCACCGGCAGATCGCCGCGCACACCGCGGATCGGCACCGCGTCGTCGCGCGGCTGGTTCTTGTCCTTGCGTGCGGCGCGGCCCGGAATCTGGAACAGCATGCCGGCGGCGTTGCGGATCTTCGACCAGCCCTCCTCGCGCTGCTTGGGCGCGACCAGCGTGACACGCTCGTCCTTGTAGTCGGGAAACACCGCCTTCATGACATCGGTGGAGGCAAGTTCGCCTCGGCCGACCGCGGCCAGTACATCCTCGATGTCCTTGCGCGCCAGCCGGTGCAGCACCGGCTTCAGGCTTTCTTTGGTGAAGGTCTTGCCAGAGCGTTCGAAGGCGCGCTCCAGAATGCGGATACCGAGACCCGAATATTGCTTGCGAATGGCGTTCTTGGTGGCGCGGCGGATGGCCGAGCGTGCCTTGCCGGTAACGACCACCGATTCCCACGCCGCCGGCGGGACCTGCGCCTTCGAGCGGATGATCTCGACCTCGTCGCCGTTCTTCAGCTCCGTCATCAGCGGCATGATGCGGCCATTGACCTTGGCGCCGACGCAAGTGTCGCCGACGTCGGTGTGGACGGCATAGGCAAAGTCGATCGGCGTGGCGCCGCGCGGCAGCGCGATCAGCATGCCCTTCGGCGTGAAGCAGAATACCTGGTCCTGAAACAGTTCCAGCTTGGTGTTTTCGAGGAAGTCCTCGGGATTGTCGCCTTCGGCAAGCTGCTCGATGGTGCGCCGCAGCCAGGCATAGGCATTGGTTTCCTTCGAGATCGCATGGGCGGCACCATTCATCTTGCCCCCGGTATCCTTATAGATCGAATGAGCCGCGACGCCGTATTCGGCGATCTTGTTCATTTGATAGGTGCGGATCTGCAATTCGACGCGCTGGCGCGACGGGCCGACGATGGTGGTGTGGATCGAGCGGTAGTCGTTCTGCTTCGGCGTCGAGATATAATCTTTGAAGCGGCCGGGCACCATCGACCAGGTGGTGTGGATGGCGCCGAGCGCGCGGTAACAGTCCTCGACCGTCTCGACAACGACGCGGAAGCCGAAAATGTCGGACAGCTGCTCGAACGACAGTGCCTTGGCCTCCATCTTGCGGAATACCGACCACGGCTTCTTCTGCCGGCTCTTGACCTCGGCCTTGATCGAATATTTGTCGAACAGCGTGGAGAGCGCCTTCTCGATCTCCGACAGCACGCCCTTGTTGCGCTCGAAGATTTCGGCCAGCCGTGCGGTGACGGCGCGATAGGCTTCCGGATTGATGAAGCGGAAGGCAATCTCCTCCAGCTCCTCGCGCATGCCTTGCATGCCCATGCGGCCGGCCAGCGGCGCGTAGATGTCCATCGTCTCTTCGGCGATGCGCAGGCGCTTGGCTTCCGGCACATGGTCGAGCGTGCGCATATTGTGCAGGCGGTCGGCGAGCTTGACCAGAAGCACGCGCACGTCTTCCGAGATCGCCAGCAACAGCTTGCGCAGGTTCTCCGCCTGCTCGGCCTTCTTCGAGACGAGGTCGAGCTTCTTCAGCTTGGTCAGGCCCTCGACCAGCTTGCCCATTTCCGGGCCGAACAATTCGTCGATCTCGGCCCTGGTCGCCGTGGTGTCCTCGATCGTGTCGTGCAGCAAGGCAACGGCGATCGTCGCCTCGTCCATGTGCATTTCGGTGAGGATGGCGGCGACTTCGAGCGGATGCGAGAAATACGGGTCGCCGGAGGCGCGTTTCTGGTGGCCATGCTTCTGCATGGCGTAAACATAGGCCTTGTTGAGCAGCGCCTCGTTGACGTCAGGCTTGTAGCGCTGCACGCGCTCGACAAGCTCATACTGACGCATCATGGGCGGGATCTCGCAATGCTGAAATGAATCATGCGCCGCACTGGCGTACGGCGCATGTCATAGATAGCCACGAAACTGCCGACGCGAAAGTGTCGGCAGTTGTCGGTAAGATCAATAATCGTCGCTTTTTTCCGGCGGCACCAGGCCTTCGATGCCGGCCAACAGGTCTTCTTCGGTCATGCGATCGAAGGTGACGTTGTCCTCGGCGTCGTCGGCATCGGTGGCTGCAACGGCGCTGCCGGTCTGGTCGGCAATCGCCTCGCCATCGGCTTCCGGCTCATCGACCTCGACATGCTTCTGCAGCGAATGGATGAGATCTTCCTTGAGGTCGTCCGGCGACAGCGTCTCTTCGGCGATTTCGCGGAGCGCAACGACCGGGTTCTTGTCGTTGTCGCGCGGCACGGTGATCTGCGCGCCCTGGCTGATCTGACGGGCGCGGTGGCCGGCCAAGAGCACCAGCTCGAAGCGGTTGTCGACCTTGTCGATGCAATCTTCAACGGTTACGCGGGCCATGAGTTGCCCCTTTCATGCCTGGATTTGATGGAAAACAGGCGCGGTCCATAACCCGAACGCCGCCAAAATACAAGCTTTTATGGCGGTGCGCAGCTCTGACGCGGGCCGCCTGCGACGACACAGCGCCGATCACAATTGCTTGCGGTGCGGCATGGTGCCTTGGATTGCCGTAAAACTGGCGTTATCTCGAACGATGAAGGCGAACAGGTCTATTATCAGACCGGCCGATAGTCGCCACCCATTTAGACGACCGCTTATTTCGAAAAAGGACATTTTCCATGTTCGATCCTCGTGAAAAAATCGCTCTCTTTATCGACGGTGCCAATCTCTACGCCACCTCGCGCGCGCTGGGCTTTGACATCGATTACCGCAAACTTCTGGCGAGCTTCCAGAAACGCGGCTATCTGCTGCGCGCTTATTACTATACCGCGCTGGTCGAGGATCAGGAATACTCCTCGATACGGCCGCTGATCGACTGGCTCGACTATAACGGCTTCAAGGTGGTGACCAAACCGGCCAAGGAATTCACCGACTCGACCGGCCGGCGCAAGATTAAGGGCAATATGGATATCGAGCTCACCGTCGATGCGCTCGAGCTTGCCGATGTCGTCGACCATTATGTCATCTTTTCGGGCGACGGCGATTTCCGCACGCTGGTCGAGGCGCTGCAGCGGCGCGGGCGCAAGGTGTCGATCGTCTCGACCATGGCTTCGCAGCCGCCGATGATCTCCGACGATCTGCGCCGCCAGGCCGACCATTTCATCGACTTGATGACGCTCAAGAATGAAGTCGGCCGCGATCCGTCGGAGCGGCCGGTGCGCCGGCCCGAACCGGCCGAAGTCGACGAGGAAGACTATTGACGGTCGTTGCCTTGACCGCGCCCCTGGTCGTCTCCCCCGAACCCGATCGCGATTGCCCGCTCTGCCCGCGGTTGCACGACTTCATCGCCGAGTGGCGGCGGCGCGAGCCGTCCTGGTTCAACGCGCCGGTGCCGACCTTTTTGCCGCCGGAAGGCGAGGATGCAGTGCGTCTGCTGATCGTCGGGCTGGCGCCGGGCCTGCGCGGGGCAAACCGGACGGGGCGTCCCTTCACCGGCGATTTTGCCGGCGACCTGCTCTACAACACGCTGATCGCGCACGGCTTTGCGCGCGGCGAATTCAAAGCGCGACCAGATGACGGGCTGGAGCTTGTCGGTACGGCGATTACCAATGCGGTGCGCTGCGTGCCGCCGGAGAACAAGCCGGTTGGCGCCGAGATAGCGACTTGCCGGACGTTCCTGGTGCCGACGATCGCACGGTTTTCAAATCTGCGCGCGGTGCTGGCGCTTGGCTCGATCGCGCACCAGTCGACCGTGCGGGCGCTCGGCCAACGCGTTGCCGCCTATCCGTTCCGGCATGGTGGGCAGCAGCAGGCCAATGGCATCGCGCTGTTTTCCAGCTACCATTGCTCGCGCTACAACACCAATACCGGCGTGTTGACGGAAGCGATGTTCGTCAACGTCTTCAGTCAGATAGAAGCTTTTCTGAAGACATAGAGTCGGACGACGCCCGCCAGGGCACGAGCCCTAGATTCGGGCGATCGCGAACAACCAGGCCAGGAGATCCAGCAACCACAGAAACAGTGCAAGCTGCAGCGCGACGCGCAGGCGTTGGATGATCCGCCAATTGCTGGCCATGTCGGATTTGATGCGCAGCGCAAGCGCTCGGTGCATCCCGTCCAGGGTTGCGGGAGGGTGCTGATCGACGAAGTCCTGGAGCAGCTTCTCTGGATCGAAACGGAACGTATAGTTATAATACGGCCACACCATAATCGCGACCAGCAGCCCGATAAGAAAAAGCAATGTCAGCGCCAGCCAGTCCCAAGGCCCCACGCCATCCAGGAGCGCCCTGCCTCCGAGGAGAGAACTCGCGAACGCGGTTGCGAAGATCAGATTGCCGGCGCGCGTATTGAGACTTTCAACCACGCCCTGCTGGTGCTGGAGGCCACGCACCGCCTCCGCATAGACAAATGCCAGGCGGGGGTCGCCGCCGTCCATCGCAGCAGGCGGGGCGTTGCTGTCATTGGTTGATGAAGGGCGCTCCGGCATCAAATGTACTTAGCACGGCGCCGCCTGCGATATGAATAGCCAGATGGGGAACGCCTCGTCGCTCTGTCTTCGTGCCATCGAGCGTGTTTTGGTGGACAGGAATAGCATCAATCCGACGCTGTCGCTTCAGGCGCTGCGGCAAACAATACGGCCAGCGTCGCAGGTCCGCCCTGGAGAACATTCAGGTCGACGTCGCCGCTGATGCCGTCGACGCGGCCCCGGTTGTGATACTGCCAGTAGATCCAGTTGTCATGGCCCGGCCGCAGCGCCAGCGAACGCAGCCAGCGCGGGCGGCTGGCTAGCTGCCCGGCATAGGCTTGCGCCGCCTCGTCGGTCACATAGAGGATCGCCGTCTTGCCGAACGCCGCCTCGACCGGGCCGAGGAAGGCGGAAAGCTCGGCGTTCAGCTGTTCGGGAGTTGGCCGCTGCGGGCAATTGCCGCCGAACTCGATGTCTACCACCGGCGGCAGCAAAGGCTGATCGTGCGGCACCACCGAGATGAAGTTGCGTGCCTGATCCGCACCCGGTCTGCAGAAGGTGAAGAAATGATAGGCACCGACGGCAAGACCGGCGGCGCGGGCCGCGCGCAAATTGGCGGCGAAGGCATCGTCGACATGATCGCCGCCTTCCGTCGCCTTGATCACGGCGAAGGCGACATCGTCGGCGGCAACACGCCGCCAGTCGATCTGCCGCTGATGATGGGAGACGTCGATGCCCCTGACCGGATATTTGCCGCGGTCCGGAGAAAACGTCTGGAAGTAGGTATAGCCGCCGGCCAGAACGAGGCCCGCCACGAGCAGACCGGCCGCGCCCCATAAGACGATCCGGTTTTTCAAACGAGACCTATCCCTTTTGGTCCGCCCTGCCCGCCGCTATGGCTCCGGGCGTTCGTCGCTCGAAAAGCCAAATCGCTGGCTTTTCCTCCGCTTCGCGGACCGCTCCTCACCCTCGCTCCTTCAGCAGCCGGCCCTTCTCGCGCGACCAGTCGCGCTGCTTTTCGGTCTCGCGCTTGTCGTGCAGCTTCTTGCCGCGGCCAACGGCGAGCAACAGCTTGGCACGGCCTTGGTCGTTGAAGTAGATCTTCAGCGGCACCAGCGTCATGCCTTCGCGGTCGACGCTTTGCGCCAGCTTGGCCATCTCACGCTTGTTGAGCAGCAGTTTGCGGCGGCGGCGCGGCTCATGGTTGAAGCGGTTGGCCTGCAGATACTCCGGCAAATAGGAGTTGATCAGCCAGATCTCGCCGCCCTCGACCGAGGCGTAGCTGTCCTGGATATTGGCCTGGCCCTGGCGCAGCGATTTCACTTCCGTACCGGTCAGCACCAGGCCGGCCTCGATCGTGTCGAGCACCTCATAGGAAAACCGCGCCTTGCGGTTTTCCGCAACGGTCTTGTTGTTGGGATCGGCTTTTCTGACTTGATTCATGATGCGGAGAGGTGGCGCCTCATCCTTAGTTTATCAAGCCGGCGTGCTTCATCGCCGCGTCGATCTTCTCGGCGGTCGACGGCTCGACCGTCATTAGCGGCGAGCGCAGCACGTTCTCGACCTTGCCCAGCTTCGACAGCGCATATTTCGCGCCGGAAACGCCGGGCTCCATGAAAATCGCCTTGTGCAGCGGCAACAGACGGTCCTGCAGGTCGAGCGCCTTGGCGCTGTCGCCGGAAAGCGTTGCCTCCTGGAATTCAGCGCAAAGCCTGGGTGCGACATTTGCCGTCACCGAAATACAGCCGACGCCGCCATGCGCGTTGAAGCCGAGCGCCGAGGCGTCTTCGCCGGAGAGCTGGATGAAATCCTTGCCACAGGTGGCGCGCTGCTCCGAAACCCGCTCGACCTTTCCGGTGGCATCCTTGACGCCGACGATGTTCTTGAAGTCATGCACCAACTGGCCCATCGTCTCGGGGCTCATGTCGACCACCGAGCGCGGCGGAATGTTGTAGATGATGATCGGCAGGCTGGTTGCCTTGGCGACGGCGGCGAAATGCGCATAGAGGCCGCGCTGTGTCGGTCTGTTGTAATAGGGCGTGACGACAAGAGCCGCGTCGGCGCCCGCCTTCTCGGCATACTGGACTAGGCCGACCGCCTCTTCGGTGTTGTTGGAGCCGGCGCCGGCGACGACCGGAACCCGGCCCTTGGCGACCTCGATGCAAACCTTGACGACTTGGCGGTGCTCGTCATGCGACAGCGTCGGCGACTCGCCGGTGGTGCCGACCGGGACCACGCCCGTCGTGCCTTCGGCGATCTGCCAGGTGATGAACGCGCGAAAGGCTTTCTCGTCGAAACGGCCGGTCTTTTCGAACGGTGTGACGAGCGCGGTCAGCGAGCCTCTTAGCATGTCGTCCAACTCCTTGGGACTAGCGCATGACCCCGAAAATCGCAGTCGATTTCGGAAAGGGTTATGCGCCAAATTTAAATTGCTACAGCGTCCTTTGCGCGTCTGAGAAGACCCGCGGCGCTGTAGGTGTTTGTCGTGCGCGCCTTCTAGCCGAAAGCGAAGCGGCGCACCATAGTCTCGACATTGTTGCGCGGCAAGCATTGCGCCAGCAATTGCAATTCGAACGACCTCGATAAGGTTTTCTTTACGGGCCCTTCATCACAGACGAATAGGCTGCAGTTCATCTGTGCCAGTGGTAGCTCGAAGAATAGGAAATGACCAAATCCATGCCGACCAGGCGGCCTCATCTTTTCGCGCTTCTCGGCGCGATCGTTGTGCTGATCCCCGGCGCGGCGATCGGCGGCAGCGTCGATGGGCAGGTCACGTCGGCGATCCCGATGACGGAGCCGCAGAACGATGCACTGCAGCAGTCCCCTTCGCCATCCGCCAGCGTCGCGGCGCTGAAGAGCGGTCTCGATGCGCTGGCGGCAAACGACATTCAGCGCGCGCGCCAAGTGCGCGAAACGCTGCCGGCCAAATCGCTCGATCGGCACATCCTTGCCTGGGCGATTGCGCTCTATGGCGGCGACCAGGTGCCGAGCGGCGAAATCGCCGATGCCGCGAAGATGCTGCCGAACTGGCCGGGCACGATCGCCTTGCGCAAGAACAGCGAGCGCGCGCTCTATCGCGAGAACCCCGCGCCACAGGTCGTGGTGCGGGCGTTCGACGGCAGCCAGCCGCTGACCTTCGAGGGCGTGGTGATCCTTGCCCGCTCCTATGTAGCGCTGGGCGATACGAAGGCGGCGCGCTCGGTGCTGTCGCCATTCTGGCGCACCGAAAAGCTCGAAGCCACGGACGAGGCGGCGGTCATCCGCGAGTTCGGCGCGCTGATCCCGGCCGCCGACCATCGCTTCCGCATGGAGCGCATGTTCTATGCCGATCGGGTCGCTTCGGCGCTGCGCGTCGCCGGTCTCGCCGGCGCCCAGCAATTGGCCGATGCCTGGGCGGCAGTCACCAAAGGCGACAAGAACGCGGCCAAGCTGCTGAAGGCGGTGCCGGCAGCGCAGCGGGCGGCCGGCTATCTCTTTGCCGAAGCCGAATATCTGCGCAAGCAACAGAAATTTTCAGATGCCGCCGCGCTGGTGCTGAAGGCGCCGGGCGACCGCGACGCTCTGGTCGATCCGGACGCCTGGTGGGTCGAACGCCGGGTGCTGTCGCGCGAGCTGGTCGACCAGGGCGACATGAAGACCGCCTACAGAATAGTCGCCGCGCATGCCGCCGAAAGTCCCGCCAATGGTGCCGAGGCGGAATTCCATGCGGGCTGGTACGCGCTGCGCGGCCTCAACGACCCGAGCACCGCCGCCAAGCATTTTGCGCAAATCGCGGAGCTCGCCCAAGGGCCGATGTCGCTGTCGCGCGCCTATTACTGGCTCGGCCGTGCCGCCGAAGTCGGCGGGCCCGGCAGTGCCAAGGATTATTTCAGCCGCGCCGCCAGCTACGGCACGACCTTTTACGGCCAGCTCGCCGGCGAGCGCGTCGGCCGGCAGATCCTCAACATCGTCTACCCGCAGCCAAGTGCCGCCGACCGCCGGAATTTTGCCACCCGCGAGGCGGTCAGCGCCATCAAGCGGCTGCAGGAAGCCGGCTATGACCGCTATGCCGAGACGCTCTACCGCGACCTTGCCGGGCAGCTGAACAGCCCCGGCGAAGTTGCGCTGCTTGCGGCGCTGGCGGAAAGACAAGGCAACCATTTCATGGCGCTGAAGGTCGGCAAGATCGCCGGCGCACGTGGCATCGATGTCGGCGCGCTGTTGCATCCGCTCGGCGTCATTCCCGACACCGCCAACATTTCCGGCTCGGGCAAGGCGCTGGCCTATGCGATTGCCCGCCAGGAAAGCGAGTTCAACATCGGCGCCGTCTCCAGCGCCGGCGCGCGCGGGCTGCTGCAACTGATGCCGGGCACGGCCAAGCAATTGGCGAAGAAGGCCGGCATGACTTTCTCGCAGGCGCGGCTGACCACTGATGCCGGCTACAATGCGACGCTGGGCGCCGCCTTTCTCGGCGAGCAGCTCGGCCGCTTCGACGGCTCCTACGTGCTGACCTTCGCCGGCTATAATGCCGGCCCCACCCGCGCCGCCCAGTGGGTGGCGAAATACGGCGACCCGCGCGGCAAGGACGTCGATGCAGTCGTCGACTGGATCGAGCGGATTCCCTATACGGAAACAAGAAGTTACGTTCAGCGCGTGATGGAGAATTACGAGGTCTACAAGATGCGTATCTCCGGCAAGTACGATATTGTCGGAGATCTGGTGAACGGCCGGGGTTAGCCTTTCCTTCTCTCCTTGTGGGAGAAGGTGGCGGAGCGAAGCTCGGTCGGATGAGGGGTGCTCCAGCTTGGTTCCGACAGCGCTCCGTCCAACACCCCCAACCGTCTCGGCGCTAACGCGCCGATCCACCTTTTCCCACAAGGAGAGAAGGAAGAGCCCCCGATTTGACCGCCCCTGCCCTCGCCTGTAGCAGTCGCAAACGATCTGGCAGCAGCACGGAATCGAGTGTACATGCCAAACGACGAAGGCTTCTCCGATTTCTTCTACGCCGCGCCGGACGGGCTGTCCCTGCACGCCCGCATCTACGGCGAAGCGAATTCCGGCCACTGGCCAGTCGTTTGCCTGCCCGGCCTGACCCGCAATTGCCGTGACTTTCACGAATTGGCGCTTTATCTGTCGACGCAGGCGAAGCGCAGGGTTGTCGCCTTCGATTATCGCGGGCGCGGGCAGTCCGCCTACGATGCCGATATCGCCCATTACAATAACGGCAGCGAGGCGGGCGATATCCTTGCCGGGCTGGCGGCGCTGAACATCGAGAAGGCAGCCTTCATTGGGACGTCGCGCGGCGGACTGATCATCCATGTGCTCGGGGCGATGCGGCCGGCCGTGCTGAAGGCCATCGTCTTCAACGACATCGGCCCGGTGATCGAGGCGCAAGGTCTCGCCCATATCCGCTCCTATCTCGACCTCGCGCCCAGGCCGAAGACGTACGCAGAGGTGGTCCGCGGCCTGCGCAGCACCCATGGCGCGGATTTTGCGGCGCTGACCGATGCGGATTGGGAGCGGATGGCATCAGCCCTCTACCGCGAGACCGAGGAGGGATTTCTGCCCGATTTCGATCCGAAACTGGTCGAGACGCTCGCGGGGCTCGATCCCAGCCGGCCGCTGCCCGATCTTTGGCCACAGTTCGACGCGCTGGCGGCCATCCCGATGCTCGTCATACGCGGCGCCAATTCGAAGCTGCTGTCCGCCGAAACGCTCGAGCAGATGCGGACGCGCCATACCGATATCGAGACGATCACCGCCGACGGCCAGGGCCATGCACCGTTTTTGGAGTCCGGGATCCTGCCGGGCAGGATCGCTGGTTTTTTCGATCGGGCGGAGCGGCGGGGTGGCAGGAAGTAAAGCTCGACCGAGCGAAGTAATTCACGCGCAGGTTTTGCGTCGGTCAAAGCATTCCGACGGCCGTTGACAGTTCCGTTGGAATTAGCGGTGAAATACTTTTTATCGATGTCGGCGCTGCCCCTCATCCGCCTGCCGGCACCTTCTCCCCGTATAGCGACGGGGAGAAGGGAGGTGTCTGCAACGCTGGGGATTAGCGACTCTTTCGCAAGGACGCCTTTCTCCCCGTCGCTATACGGGGAGAAATGCCCGGCAGGGCAATGAGGGGCAGCGCAACCCTGAGCGGGCTGATGTCTCACGTCAGATCCGTCAGGACTTGGCGTTTCTCTTTGCGGGCTTTGGGGCCTTGCTTCCGGCCGGCTCGCTTTTTGGCTCTCGCCTCGCCGGAGGTGGAGAAGACAAAGCGCTTGCACCGCCTCTGTCCGCGCCACTGCACCGCGGCGTTTCCAGCACGGTGACGCAGCCATCGAGATCGTTGGTGGCCAGATGGGCGTAGCGCATGGTCATCGACAGCGTCTGGTGACCGAGCCACATCTGCACACGCCTGATGTCGATGCCGCCCTGGACGAGACGCGAGGCGCAAGTATGGCGCAATATATGCGGCACGACCTGATCGTCGGCGCCAAGCCCGACTTCGGCCTTGGCATCGTTCCAGATGGCGCGAAACTGCGCCTGGCTGAGCTTGGTGAACGGGCCTTTGGGCCGGCGGCCCTCGGTGGCCGGCAGCTTGATCACCTCTTTTACCCGCTCGGTCATCGGAATGGTGCGGCTGCGGCCGGATTTGGTGATCCAGAAACTGACGCGGTGCTCCTGGATATCGTTCCAGATCAAACCCAGCGCTTCGCCGAGGCGGCAACCGGTGTCGACGAGAAAGACGGAAAGCCGATAAGCGTCCTCGCTGCGGCTCTTGATGGCAGCGAACAGCCGGGCCTCCTCGTCCCTTTCGAGGAAACGAATCCGTCCCGCCCGCTCCTTCTGGCGGCGGAACTCGGGCAGGCTGTGGATATCTCCCATCTTGTGAGCCTTGCGCAGCAGTTTGCTGAGGGCAGCCATCTTCCGATTGATGGTTGCGTTGCTGTTGCCGCGCTGGCGCAAGGTGCCGATAAGATTGTCGAGGGTGCTTTGGTCAAAGGCGCTGAAACGCTCCCCAAGGAGGATCTCGTCTATTTCGCCGATGAAGGAGCTGACATTGTATTTATGCCGCCCGTCATCCCAAAGTATGTCCCGGTATGCTGAAAAAAGTTCTCCGATCCTGTGCGACTTTACTTCTCGTATCTTGTTGTAACTGTATTTTATTTTTCCAGTTTGAGAAGAAAACATCGAAAAATGATCAGAGGTTCCTCCCTCTTGAATCGCATCGTTCGTCATTATTCGCCACACCCCCGAGTGGATAGGCCTAGACCTACCTGCTTGGCGGTGCCCTTTCAAGAGTTTTAAGCGTTGTGGCCGATTTCATCCACCAGTGGCGGATCCCAACGACATCGTTCCACAACCCTGTTCAGCTACCGAACCCCCTTTTCCTTCTGTTTGCGACCAGTCGCGAAAACAAAAACAGCCCGGGCGTTAAGGCGCCCGGGCTGGATTTCACTTGCCTTAAGTCCAGCCCTTAGAACGAGCGCTGGAAGCGGAGGAAGCCGCCAACGGCGTTTTTCTTGTCGCCCGGGATGCCGGTCCAGTTGTATTCATAACCGGGCAGCGAGTCGCTATCGATGTGGTGGCTGTTATGAGCCCAGTCCACTTCGGCCGTGATCGTCATGCCGGGAACGATATCGTAGGCGATATTGGCCGCGACGCCAGCTTCCTTGGCTTCGTCATACGACGCCTGCAGGTTGAACGAGGTCTTCTCGTTGATGGTGTAGGTGCCACCACCCCAGACTGCCCAGTTACCGCCCCACTGCTTGTAGAAGTTGCGCGGGAGATTGTCGTCAGAGCCGTAGCCGGCCATCAGGAACAGCGACAGGTTCTGCATCGGCGTCACGTCGAGGCGAACCTTTCCGGCCCATTCTTCCAGGCTGCTGTCATAGGCAACAACACCGCTGATGGAACCCCAGCCCTGCGTGTACTTCACGCCGCCAACGAGATACGGAACATAGCTGTCGACCGAGTCGTGACCGAGAGTGATGGCAGTATTGGCGCTGTTAAGGATAAAGCCTTCACCGGTTTCCAACGACGCCACGGCCGAGAAGCCGTTGCCGGCATCGAAGTAGTACTGGACGACATTGGTGTCGAAGCCGCCGTAGGGAACGATCGTATCCTGGATGACGTTGCCGGCGTAGCCGGTGAACGTGTTGAAGGCTGTTTCGTCCTTACCGACGCGAAGACCACCGAGCTGGATCCAGGCGAAATTCAGCGAAACGCCTCTGCTACCAAACCTGGAAAAGTGCTCGTCGAACCCAGGCACGTCTTGATAACCGGTTCCCCAGTTGAAGCGGGTCTCGGTGTAGGTCTTCAAGGTGCCCATCTCGGTTTCCTGGCCGGTGTAGGTCCTCAACGTGAAGCGAGCCTGCTTGTAATAGCCGTCGTTGACGTTGTCTTCACCATCCAAGGCATCCGACAGGTCCTGGTACCTGGCGCCGTCGAACGAGCCAGCCTGGCCCACGGAGATGTCATAGCGGACATAGCCGCCGATGCGCAGGCAGATTTCGGTGCCGGGGATGTAGTAGTAGCCAGCGCCGTAGACGTCGCAGATCTTGACGTATTCAGCGGGTTCCGGCTCGGCGACGACGACGGCGTCGGCGGCGCGCGCACCGGAAACTGCGATCAGTGCCGCAGCGGAGCCGAGAAGAAGGCTCTTGATGTTCATTTTCTGACCTCCAGTCAGAATCGGGACGGTGGCCGGCGAAAAGCAGCTCGTTGGGTCCGTTTTTATTTATATTTCAAATAGATAGTCCTAAGGCCGTCAGTGAGGCCCTGTCGGCCAAAAACGTTTACTCGCAAAGGCCTTGGCCCGAACCGGTCTTGAAATATCGCTCGAGTTGCCGCGCGTTGGCCTCGGTTTCAACCCCGATGTAGGCCTTCAAGATTACAGGCAGATAAGCCTTAGTCGAAGTCACATAGCCTGATCGGTGCGAATCAAAACGGCGTCGAAGATCGTTGGTCGATCCGACATCGCCGTTACGGAGTTGCAGAAATTAGACGTACCACATGGTCCCCCTACGCTACTTCGTAGCTTCGGGCGACACCCTACGCCCAAAATGCGGTTTCGGGTGGCCTGCCACCCAAAGCCCGCAGGGCGTAGGGTGGCGGAGAGGATGGGATTCGAACCCACGAGAAGCTTTTGACCTCTACTCCCTTAGCAGGGGAGCGCCTTCGACCACTCGGCCACCTCTCCGTTGCGCCGGTGGATAAAGAAAAGCGCCGGCACAATCAACAAGCTGACGCTATTATCCTTGAAAAATCGACCCTTCGCCAAAGCGCCGCGCGGCGATATGGCGATTCTGCGGCAATTCCCCGGTTCGCGACTCGGGCCATGGTCACATTTCGGGCCGACCATCGCCGGAATCCGCCGTTTGCAACGGCTTGCGAAGGGCTGTTGGTTAACGGGAGCTTTCGGAGTGAGGCCAAATCGTGTCATTTGTGCAACAACGCTGGGGTATAGCGCCAACACAAACCTTTTGCCGGTACGATCGTGGTTGAACGCCGCCGTCTCATGGGTAATGTCGGGTTTGAAGGAGCGGCGCGGTGCGCATCTTTTTCGGTAGTGGGGATGGGGCAGGGAACGCTGTCCTTCAGCAAAGAATACCCAGACCCGTTTTTTAACTTTTGACTGGAGGTCAGAAAATGAACATCAAGAGCCTTCTTCTCGGCTCCGCTGCGGCACTGATCGCAGTTTCCGGTGCGCGCGCCGCCGACGCCGTCGTTGTCGCCGAGCCGGAACCCGCTGAATACGTCAAGATTTGCGACGTCTACGGCGCTGGCTACTTCTACATCCCCGGCACCGAAACCTGCCTGCGCATCGGCGGTTATGTCCGCTATGACATCGGCATCGGTGACGTCGGCTCATTCGACGGTGCAAAGACCACCGATCAGCAGGACGGCGACTCGCAGGATACCTACTACAAGCACGCCCGCTTCACGCTGAAGACCTGGACCGGCCAGGAAACCGAGCTCGGCACCCTGAAGACCTACACCGAGACCCGCTTCAACTGGGGTAACCACAACGATTACCTTGATGACAACTTTAACGGCGGTACGAGCGTTTCGCTGAACTTTGCCTGGGTCCAGCTTGGTGGTCTGCGCGTCGGCAAGGACGAATCGGCCTTTGATACCTTCATCGGCTACGCCGGCAACGTCATTCAGGATACGCTGGTCCCCTACGGCGGCTTCGACACCAACGTCGTCCAGTATTACTTCGATGCCGGAAACGGCTTCTCGGCCGTGGCATCGTTGGAAACCGGTTCGGGCAGTGCCGCTGCGGATCCTGGCATTTTCCAAGACAGCAACAGCGGCAATGATTCCATCGACAGCTATGTCCCGTATGTCGTCGGCGGTATCAAATACACGCAGGGCTGGGGCTCGATCACCGGTGTCGCCGCCTATGACAGCACCTGGGAGGAGTGGGCCGGCAAGGTTCGCGTCGACGTTACGCCGATACAGAACCTGACACTGTTCCTCATGGCCGGTTACGGTTCGGACGACAACATCGACCGCAACTTCTACAAGCAATGGGGCGGCAACTGGGCAGTCTGGGGTGGTGGCACTTACACCATAAACGAGAAGACCTCGTTCAACCTCCAGGCGTCGGCTGACGATGACAAAAACTACGGCGTCGCCGCGAACATTGCCTACGATATCGTTCCCGGTCTCACGATCACTGCCGAAGTCGATTGGGCCCGCGACGGCCAGTTTGACAAAGCCTACGATCGCAACTGGACCAATGCCGACGACAAGGACAGCGTCGGCGGCATGCTCCGCTTCCAGCGCTCATTCTAACAGTCCGAGCTAGATTGAGATTGAACCCGGCGGGCAACCGCCGGGTTTTTCGTATCGGCGCGACGCAGCTGTCAACTCTCGATGCATAATGCAGGCTGCTGCTGAGCAGCCGATCGCAGGGCTGGTCGAATGCAATGCTCGCTCCGCACGCTTGTTCGTGCAAAAGAAAAACTTGGGCCGATCTGAAGAGCTGGCCTACCGGATCAATGTATCTCGACAGCAAGTCACGATCGACCTCGGCCGATCGGGCGCATCCTACTTGTTCAAATTTCAGCCAGATCGCCCAAGGCGTCAATCAGCGGCTGAATTGCGCTCTCATACTTTTTCCAGCGTTTGACGGATGAACTATAGATCGGCTGCCGGACCTGCCAGCGGCTGGGGGTATTGACCGATCCGCTCCTCTCGAAAAAGCGCAGGCAGGAATCGTCCCAAAGCAAGCCGAGATGATCGATGAGACGGCGCGATTGCGTCTCCTGATCCGCAACCAGCGTCTCATAGCGGCTTTCGAAAATACGTCCGGGAAAGACCTTGTCCCAGTGCCGCATCAAGCGATCATATTCGCGGTAGTACAACCCGAGTGTCTCAAGGTCGGCGTTGTAGCCGTGGTCCTTGGTGAAATGCAAGACGAAGCAGGAGACGCAATTGTCGATGGCATCGCGCCGGCAATGAATGATGCGTGCGTTGGGAAAGAGAATTCCAATGACGCCGATAAACTCGAAGTTGTGCGGCATCTTGTCGACGATGCGGGGCGCGGCAGGCGCGTGCTGGCGCAGATAAGACAGGTATTCTTCGGCCAGCGCCCTCGACTGATCCCTCGTCATCGACATAATCGAATTGCGCAGGTCTTCATCCGACAGTGTTCTAAAGCCCATCGAGTTCGCGATTCGCCGCAGCTTCGTAAGCTCCCCGGCGCCATGGACATCCGGATGGCTCGCGCAGATCTGCTCCGTCAGCGTCGTCCCCGACCGGGGCATGCCCAGCACAAACACAGGCACTTCAGACGGACTGCCGTGGCCAGCCTTGGCTTCCAATAGTGATGGGCTGAATATCTCGATCATGGAATCGACGCTTCGGCGGTAGTACTCCAGGTCGAAATCGTGACCAGCGGCCTTTTTCGCCCTCTTGAAGTGGTCTATCGCCTCTTCATAGCGCTGAAGATCGTTCAGCACTTTGCCTGCCGCGTGGTGGAGCTGCGATGCAGCAACGGGTTCGAGCCTGGGATTGGAGAGTTCGCGCAGGATAGAGTCGAGCTCGGCAGGTTTTTCGGTGAACTTTTGCGTGTCGACCAGGTAATTGTAGGCTGCCCCAACATCGACGCGACGTTCTATTGCCTGATCGAGATAGGCTCTGGCTTCGTCCATGCGGCCGAGGCTGGTGAGCGCACCAGCCAGACCAATCCGGACCATGGGATGGTCGCCGTTGATCTTTAGCGCCTTCTCGTAAAGGGGCAAAGCCATCTCGGCCTTGTCGAAGTTGACGTAGGCACGCGCCAGTCCGCAAAGCGCTTCCACCAGATCGGGTTTCAATTCGCAGGCGCGCTGCAGGTGCCTGATCGCAAGCAAGCTGTCGCCAAGCTTCAGACCGGCCTCTCCCAGGCTAAGGTGGAAATATG
Source organism: Mesorhizobium sp. M0296 (assembly GCF_040321675.1). Classification (NCBI taxonomy): domain Bacteria; kingdom Pseudomonadati; phylum Pseudomonadota; class Alphaproteobacteria; order Hyphomicrobiales; family Phyllobacteriaceae; genus Mesorhizobium; species Mesorhizobium sp. M0296. The sequence goes on along the minus strand of NZ_JAMYRZ010000002.1, from coordinate 217,897 downwards.
GATTCTGAGGCGTCTGGCTTACTGCCCGCGCAAAATATTTGAGAGCCAACTCGTCGTCGATACCGAGCCCCAACGTGCCGAGGATGTAGAGCGAAAGCGGGTGGTTGGGCGTGCGGGCGAGAACGCGATGGCATAATTCCTCCGCCTCCGGGAGCCGCTTGGCTTGCTGAAGTTCGAGCGCCTGTCGCAGCAGCATGTCGTCAGCTTGCGCGCGCGAGGGCGATTTCACTTTCGACGGCTGCACTTTCGGCGCCGAGCGGGACTTTATGTGTTTGGACCAAGCGGGCGGCAGTCGGTTGCTCATCATGTCTCGCTAGCAAAATGGTCCGGGAGAATCCAGCCTGGCCTGAAGGGCTGGCCTATCCTGTCGGGCGCCCTCCTTGTTCAAAGTTCGGCTAGGTCGCCCAAGGCGTCGATCAGCGGCTGGATCTTGCCCTCATAGTTTTTCCAGCGCTTGACAGATGACCTGTAGATCGGCTGCCGGACTTGCCAGCGACTGGCCGTGTTGACCGATCCCTCCTTGTCGAAGAAGCGCAGGCAGGCATCGTCCCAGGGCAATCCAAGATAATCGATAAGACGGCGCGATTGTGCCTCCTGATCCGCAACCAGCGTCTCGTAGCGATTTTCGAAGATGCGTCCTGGAAAAACCTTGTCCCAATGCCGCATCAGGCGATCGTATTCACGGTAGTACAGCCCGAGCGTCTGCAGGTCGGCGATGTAGCTGTGTCCCTTGGAGAAATTCAGGAAAAAACATGAGAGGCAATTGTCGATGGCGTCGCGGCGACAGTGAATAATCCGCGCGTTGGGAAAGAGAAGGCCTATGAGACCGATCAGTTCGAAATTCTGGGGCATTTTGTCGACGACGCGAAGTGCGGTCGGCGCACGCTCACGAAGGTAGGACAGGTGCTCCTCGGCCAGGATTTTGGACAGGTCAGGGGTGATCGGCACTATCGATTGGCCCAAAGCCCGTGCCGAAAGCCTGGTGAGGCCGGTAGCATTTGCGGCTCGCCTTAGCTTGCTCAGTTCTCCTGCGCCGTGAACATCCGGGTGGCTCGCGCAAATCTGCTCGGTCAGGGTGGTCCCCGACCGGGGCATTCCCAACACAAACACGGGCACTTCCGATGGGCTTCCATGACCCGCCTTGGCAGCCACCATGTCCGGGTTGAAGAGTTCGATCGTAGAGTCGACCCAGCGGCGATAGGCTTCCAGGTCAAACTTATAGCCTGCGGCCCGCTTGCCTTTCTTGAAATGATCTATCGCGTCTTTGTAGCGCCCAAGGTCGTTCAGCACCTTGCCGGCTGCGTGATGAAGTCTCATCGCACTTTCGGGGTCAAGTTTTGGGTAGCCCAGTTCGCGCAGAATGGACTTAAGTTCGGCCGGCTCTTCGGTGAATTTGCGCGCATGCACAAGCTCGTTATAGGCAGCGGGCATCGCGATGCGACGTTCGATCGCTTCTTTCAGATAGACTTCGGCTTCGTCCACGCGACCGAGACCGGTGAGTGCGCTGGCCAGTCCTGTCCGAACGCGAGGATGATCACGGTTGATCTTGAGCGCTTTCTCGTAAACCGGGACAGCCATGTCAGCCTTGTCGAATTCGACGTAAGCGCGTCCCAATGCGCAAAGCGCCTCCAGCAAATCGGGCTTCAACTTCAATGCTTGCTGAATATGCCTGATTGCGGGCGAATATTCGCTGACTTTTAGATAAACTTCACCCAGACTAAGGTGATAAAAGGGGTTTTGAGGCTCCTCGCCGACGGCTCGGGCCAAATATCGCAGCGCCATTTCATCGTCGAGCCCGACGAATAGCGTGCCCATGATGTACGAAGCCAAGGGATGGTTGGGCGTGCGCTCCAGCACGCGACGGCACAGTTCCTCAGCCTCGGCCAACCGCTTGGCCTGCTGCAAGCCATACGCCTGTCGCAGCAGCGCATCGTCGGCCTGCGCGCGCGACGGCGGTTTCGCTTTCGGCGGTTGCACGTTCGGCGCCGGGCGGGACTTTATGTGCTTGGACCAAGCGGGCGGCAGTCGGTTGCTCATGATGTCTCGCTAGCAAAATGATCCGGGAGAATCCAGCCTGACGTTCCCGCCTGCCGCGGAACTTGCGCAGGCCAAGCCGGCAGGCTAGCAAGAAGGCCCCTTTTCGAATGAGCCTTTGCCATGCGCCCTCCCCTTACGCCGCTCATCGCCGCGCTTCCCTCCACGGTGCCGTTTGTCGGCCCTGAGGCGCAGGAGCGCGACCGCGGCCGCGCCTTTCGCGCCCGTATCGGCGCCAACGAGAGCAGCTTTGGCCCTTCGCCGCGCGTCGTTGCCCGTATGGCCGAGATTGCCGGCGACATGTGGATGTACTGCGACCCTGACAATCACGATTTGAAGGTAGCCGTAGCTAGGCATCTCGGTGTCGGCGCCGAAAACGTCGTCGTCGGCGAAGGGATAGACGGGCTGCTCAGCCTGGTTGCGCGCATGTATGTGGCGCCGGGCGATGCGGTGGTGACCTCGCTAGGCGCCTATCCGACCTTCAACTTTCATGTTGCCGGCGTCGGCGGCCGGCTGGTCGCAGTGCCCTACGAGAACGATCGGGAAAACCTCGACGGCCTGCTGGCGGCAGTGGCCAGGGAAAAGGCGCCACTGGTGTACCTGTCCAATCCGGACAATCCGATGGGCAGCTGGTGGGAAGCCGCCGAGCTCAGCCGCTTCATCGAAGCCTTGCCGGAGACCACAATGCTGGTGCTCGACGAAGCCTATGGCGAATTAGGGCCAGCCTCAGCGCTGCCGCCGATCGATGTCGCGCGGCCGAACGTCATCCGCATGCGCACCTTCTCCAAGGCCTATGGGCTGGCCGGCGTACGCTGCGGCTATGCGGTGGCCGAGGCCCAGGTGATTCGGGACTTTGAGAAGATCCGCAACCACTATGGCGTCAGCCGCATGGCGCAGATCGCCGGTGTCGAGGCGCTTGCCGATCAGGCCTGGCTGGATAGCGTGGTGGCGCGGGTCGCCGCCGGCCGCGGGCGTATCGCCGCAATAGCCGAAGCGAACGGGCTGAAGCCGCTGGCTTCGGCGACCAATTTCGTCACCATCGACTGCGGCCGCGACGGCGCCTTCGCACTGAAAGTGCTGCAGGCGCTGTTGTCACGCGACGTCTTCATCCGCAAGCCGATGGTGCCGGTTCTCGACCGCTGCATCCGGGTCACTGTCGGCCTCGACCACGAGCTCGACATCTTTGCCGAGGAACTGCCTGGCGCACTGGCGGCAGCGCGGGGGAACTGAAGAGCGCAACGCCGGGATTCCAGTGCTGCCCGCTATTTCTCCCCGAGCAGGCGCATGACGCGCTTCAAGGTGTCCGATAATTCGGCAGCCGCGTCATCGGCGAGGCCGGCCGTCAGCCGGGCGAGGTCGCGATCCGCCGCAGCCTGAAGCCTGGCGAGCTCAGCACTTCCGCGAGCGGTCAGCGACAGGATACGTCTGCGCCGATCGGCTGGGTCAGAGCGTGTCTCGGTCAGGCCAGCGGCGGCGAACCTCCTCAGGACGCGTGTGACATAGGCCGGATCGAGCCGGAGTTCGGCAGCGATTTCGGAGGCCGCCGGCCGGAGATCGAGGTGGAACGCCCGTGCAAGAAACCCTGCCTCACCGCCGCTATTGGCGATAGCGCGGGATCGGCCGCCCAATTCGAACAGCAGCCGCGCCTCGCCCAGCGTATAGGCGCTGTGCGTGAAGGTCAGGTTGAGCAGCCCGATCAGGCGCGTGTAGAAGCGATTGAAGCCACGTATCTCCGCGACAAGGGCATTCCGATCGGCCGGCATGTCGACCTCCTTCTGACGGACCGCTCCGTCAGGGCCATGATCGCCTATTATTTGACTTAGTCAATCATTAATGGAGACGCCGCCTATCTCGCACGTGAAGCTGGCCGATAGCGACCGGAGAGAGACCTTCGATGCACGTTGCGCGGTTGAATTTGCACGGCGATGCGCCAGGTTCGACTCAGAGGATGGAGAGCGCGATGACCGATCGTACGGTGCAGGTACGCATATACGGCAAGGTGCAAGGCGTCAGCTACCGGGTCTGGGCGCGGCGCGAGGCGTCGGCGCTTGGCCTTGCCGGGTGGGTGCGCAACGAAGTTGACGGCTCGGTGACAGCCTTGATCGCAGGGACCGGTGCGGCGGTCTCGACAATGATCGAACGGCTTTGGCAAGGGCCGCCGGGGGCAGCGGTTTCGAAGGTCGACGTCGAGGAGATCGAGGTTCGCGATATGTCCGCGGGTTTCAGGATTGTTGCCTAGCAAGGCATGATCCTGCTCATTCGCTTCCATCGCACAAAATTCTCCAGGGCGCAGATAGAGCAAATCTGAAGCCACCCTGCCCGGACATGCCTCGGTCCTTGAATTAATTGAACGTTTGTTTTATTGTCCGCGAAAAGGCGGCTTGTCATGGCGCGTACGACCGGTTCCGACGGAGAGAAGACCGAAGCTGCGGTCCGCGAGGCGGCGGTCAGCCTGATTGCGCGTCTCGGCTACGAGGCGATGTCGATGCGCCAGCTGGCGGCCGAGGTCGGCGTCCAGGCAGCGGCGCTGTACCGCTACTTCCCGACCAAGCAGGATCTTCTGTTCGTGCTGATGCATGAGCATATGGAAGGCTTGATCGAGGCGTGGCGCGCAACACGCCCTGTCGGTGCCGATCCGGCAGCGCGGCTTGCCGCTTATGTGGAAAACCACATCGCTTTCCATATCGAACGCCGCCACTCCACCCATGTCTCGAACATGGAGCTGCGCAGCCTGTCGCATGAAAAACTCACGCAGATCCTGCGCATGCGCACGGCCTACGAGAAGGAGCTGCGCGCCATCCTGCGCGACGGCGTCGAAGCGGGGTTATTCAGCATCGAAGACACCGGGCTCACCGCCATGGCGCTGATCCAGATGATGACCGGCGTCATCGTCTGGTTCCGGCCGGGCGAACGGCTGTCGATCGCCGAAGTCACCGCTACATATCTAGCAATGACAATGCGCCTTGTTGGAGCAAAGAGCGATGGCGCGAGGACGAGCCACGGCGCCGTGCGTCCATTCGAGCGCGCAACGGACGCTGCAGCACTTTGATTTCGCGCATGATCCCGATTTTCGCGGTCGTGCGCCGGGAGGAACGGCATGTACACGCATACGCTCAACTTCGGGCTTGACGAAGACATCGAGGCGCTGCGCGACCTGGTGCGGCGCTTCGCCCAGGAAAAGATCGCACCGATCGCCGCCGAGATCGACCGCTCGAACGAATTCCCGGCACATCTGTGGGCGGAGCTCGGCGGGCTCGGCCTGCTCGGCATCACCGCCGATCCCGATTTCGGCGGCAGCGGCATGGGCTACCTCGCCCATGTCGTGGCGATGGAGGAGATTTCGCGCGCCTCGGCCTCGGTCGGCCTCTCCTACGGCGCCCATTCCAACCTCTGCGTCAACCAGATCAACCGCTGGGCAACGCAGGCGCAGAAGGAAAAGTATCTGCCTTCGCTCTGCAGCGGCGAAAAAGTCGGCGCACTGGCGATGTCGGAATCGGGTGCCGGCTCCGATGTGGTGTCGCTGCGCCTGCGCGCCGAAAAGCGCAACGATCGCTATGTGCTGAACGGCACCAAAATGTGGATCACCAACGGGCCGGACGCCGAGACGCTGGTCGTCTACGCCAAGACCGATCCGGAACTCAATTCGCGCGGCATCACCGCTTTCATCGTCGAAAAGGCTTTTGCCGGTTTTTCCGTGGCGCAAAAGCTCGACAAGCTTGGCATGCGCGGCTCGAACACCGGCGAGCTGGTGTTCGAGGATGTCGAAGTGCCGTTCGACAATGTGCTGCACGAGGAAGGGCGCGGCGTCGAGGTGCTGATGTCGGGCCTCGACTACGAACGCGCCGTGCTGGCCGGCGGCCCGATCGGGCTGATGGCTGCGTGCCTCGACGTGGCGATCCCTTACGTGCACGAACGCAGGCAGTTCGGCCAGCCGATCGGCGAGTTCCAGCTGGTGCAAGGCAAGCTAGCCGACATGTATGCGACGATGAACGCGGCGCGCGCCTACGTCTATGCCGTGGCCGCCGCTTGCGATCGCGGTGAGACGGCCCGCAAGGATGCTGCCGGCTGTATTCTCTTCGCCGCCGAAAAGGCAACGCTGATGGCGCTCGACGCCATCCAGCTTTTGGGCGGCAACGGCTACATCAACGACTACCCGACCGGCCGGCTTTTGCGCGACGCCAAGCTCTACGAGATCGGCGCCGGCACCAGCGAAATCCGTCGCTGGCTGATCGGGCGGGAAATCATGGTGGAGGGCGCCTGATGGCGTCTTTTTGAGATTTTGCCAGAAGCCGCACGATGTGGCACACTTCGGAATATGTGCCACAACACGGGCGAGACGGACCATGGCTGGCAAAACGGGAAAGTCCGGATTTGACGAAGATCCGCAGGCACGGTTCGATGCCGGCGCTCGCCAACCACAGCTTCGTGCTCCGGCGAAACGCGAGCGTGTCAAGCTTGGCGAGGGCGGGCGCTTCGTCATTCCTGCCGCGATGCGCGAGGAGATGGGCGTGAAGCCTGGCGAGGACATGATCCTTCATGTCGAAAACGGCGAGCTGCGGGTAAGATCGTGGCTGCAGAATCTGCGACGCGTCCAGGCCGAATTGTCAGCGTTGAAACAGCCCGGTGAAAGCGTCGTCGACGAATTTCTGAAAGAGCGACGGGAAGAGCAGCGTCGAAGCGACAAGCGTCTCGACCGGCTTCACGCCGAAGGGACAACGGGAAAGCGGACGAAATGAAGCCCTACGTCATGGACAGTTCGGCGGCGCTCGCAATCCTGCTCAACGAGCAAGGCACCGACAATGCTTTGGGGTTCGCGCCGGACGCACAATGCAGTTCAGTCAATGCGGCCGAAATCATCGCCAAGCTGATCGACAAGGGACGCAGCATGGAACAGGCCGCGGACGACCTCGCCAGTCTCGGCATGCCGATCGCCGTTTTCGACGACGCGATGGGCATCGCCGCCGGGCAGCTTCGCCAATTGACGCGGCATCGCGGCTTGTCGCTGGGCGATCGGGCTTGCCTGGCGCTGGCAATTCGCGAGAATGCCATTGCCGTCACCGCTGATCGCGATTGGGGCGACCTCGATGTCGGCTGCAAGATCGAGCTGATCCGGTAGCGCCATGGCCCCCCTCACCTCTCAGATGTCGTCCGCCTCCGATTTCTTCCGCACCAATGCCGAGCGCATGCGGGCGCTGGTCGCCGATATTGCTGAAAAAGCCGCCGCCATCGAGCGCGGTGGCTCGGAAGAGGCGCATGAGCGGCACGTCTCCCGCGGCAAGCTCCTGCCGCGGCAACGCCTAGCCCAATTGCTCGATACAGGCTCGCCCTTCCTCGAAATCGGCCAGTTCGCGGCATGGTCGATGTATGGCGAGGACATCCCTTCGGCCGGCCTCATCGCCGGCATCGGCCGCGTCGAAGGCACCGAAGTGATGGTCGTCGTCAATGACGCCACGGTGAAGGGCGGCACCTATTATCCACTGACGGTGAAGAAGCATCTGCGTGCACAGGAGATCGCATTGCAGAACAATCTGCCTTGCGTCTATCTGGTCGACAGCGGCGGCGCCAATCTGCCCAACCAGGACGAGGTGTTTCCCGACCGCGATCATTTCGGCCGCATCTTCTACAACCAGGCCAACATGTCGGCCGCCGGCATTCCGCAGATCGCCTGCGTCATGGGTTCGTGCACGGCCGGCGGCGCCTATGTGCCTGCGATGTCGGACGAGACAATCATGGTGCGCAACCAGGCGACCATCTTTCTCGGCGGGCCGCCGCTGGTGAAGGCGGCCACCGGCGAGGACGTCACCGCCGAGGACCTCGGTGGCGCCGACGTGCACACAAGGCTTTCCGGCGTTGCCGACCACTATGCGCTCGACGACGAGCATGCGCTGGCCATATGCCGGCGTATCGTCAAAAACCTGAATCGGAACAAGACTGTAAGCCTTGCCTTACAGAAATCGATTCCGCCGCTTCACGATCCACATGAACTCTACGGCATCGTGCCGACGGATCTGCGCCAGCCCTACGACGTGCGCGAGGTAATCGCCCGCACCGTCGACGGTTCCGAGTTCGATGAGTTCAAGCAGAATTATGGCACCACGCTGGTCACCGGTTTCGCCCATCTCAGCGGCATGCCGGTCGGCATCGTCGCCAACAATGGCGTGCTGTTTTCGGAAAGCGCGCTGAAGGGCGCGCACTTCATCGAGCTGTGCTGCCAGCGCAAGATCCCGCTGATTTTCCTGCAGAACATCACCGGCTTCATGGTCGGGCGAAAATACGAGGCCGGCGGCATCGCCAAGGACGGCGCCAAGCTGGTCATGGCGGTCGCAACGGCCAAGGTGCCGAAGGTGACCGTGATCATCGGCGGCTCGTTCGGTGCCGGCAATTACGGCATGTGCGGACGCGCCTATTCGCCACGCTTCCTGTGGATGTGGCCGAATGCCCGCATTTCGGTGATGGGCGGCGAGCAGGCGGCAACGGTGCTTGCCGTGGTCAAGCGCGAAGGCATCGAGCGCAAGGGCGGGGAATGGAGCGCCGAGGAGGAAGCGAAATTCAAGAAGCCGATCCTGATGAAGTACGAGCACGAGGGACACCCGCTCTATTCGTCGGCAAGGCTCTGGGACGACGGCATCATCGACCCGGCCAAGACCCGCGAGGTGCTGGCGCTCAGCCTTTCGGCCGCGCTCAACGCCGAGATCGAGGAGACAAAATTCGGCGTGTTCAGGATGTGAGATGAGCGAAATCGGCCAGAGGATTCGCATTCAAACCGGCGACATCACGAAGCTGGCGGTCGATGCCATCGTCAACGCCGCCAACACCTCTCTTCTCGGAGGCGGCGGCGTCGACGGCGCTATCCACCGCGCGGCCGGCCCCGAGCTTGTGGCAGAATGCCGGACCTTGCATGGCTGCAAGGTCGGAGACGCAAAAATCACCAAGGGCTACAGGCTGCCCGCGCGCTACGTCATTCATACGGTCGGGCCGGTCTGGCAAGGTGGCAGCAAAGGAGAAGCCGAACTGCTCGCCTCCTGCTATCGCCGGTCGCTCGAAATCGCCGCCGCAAAGGACTGCCGGACGGTGGCGTTTCCTGCGATCTCGACCGGGGCCTACCGCTATCCGAAGGATCAGGCGACGCAAATTGCTGTCGGGACCGTGAGCGCCTTCATCGGCCAGAACATCGTTCCGGAAACCGTCATTTTCTGCTGCTTCGACGAGCCGACGACCGAACTGTATCAGCGGGTAGTTGCTGCACTCGGCAGGGTGTGACCCTGCGCGGGCGACAACCCACCACATCTCCAGACTATTTTTTGCTTCTCGATCTGGCCAGACGAAAGAATAACGGCTATTGATCATCGCAAATACCAATGGGGATTGGGCGAAGATGAGGCGGCGGGTTTTTCAGAGAACAACTGGGCATATACTTGCGGCGTTGCTTATATTAGCGACGCCTGGCATCAGTGCGGCGGAGTCGCTGGCGGGAAGCAAGGGCGAGACACGTTTCTATCCCTATTTGCCGCAGAGCCCGAAGGATCCGTGTACCAGGGCCTACAAGGCCTATGTAGCGGCCGGCGGCCATTCAGCCTATGCAACCACTCCGTATTCCCGGGTGCGTTTTCTGTACATCATCTGCGGCTCGCGCTTGAATGCACCGTCACAGCAAGCTGCCGAAGAATTGGCGTTGAAATCCTGTCAGGCCGCCCGCAGCAGTTACAGAGTTACAACAGGCGGCGGCTGCGAAATCGCTGCCTCCAAGTAGGCGAATATATTTCAGTGTTTGGGGTTTAAATGGGTTTGGCAATGAAATCTTTATCAATCAAGCGAGCAACCATGTCGGTGCTTGCACTGCTTGTGGCTTCTGCACCGAATGTCGGCGCCGCCGAATCGCTGGCTGGAAGCAAGGGCGACAGCCGCTTTCCGGTCTATTTTGCGCCGGGTACAATCGGAGGCTGCGGCCAGAATTACAAGGACTATGTGGCGGCTGGCGGTCACTCGGCCTATGCGATGACGCCATTCAACTGGGCAACCGAATTCACTATTTGCGGTGCTTATCTGAATGCAACATCCCAGAAGGCTGCGGAGGCGCTGGCGTTGAAATCCTGCCAGTCCGCGCGCAGCAAGTACAAGGTCACGACTGCAGGGGCCTGCGCCATAGCTGCCTCCAAATAGACCGACACTCGTCGGCCTTCGACGTATTCAATGGGTGGGAAAGATGAAATCTATAAGCGTCAAACAAGCAGTCTTCTCGCTGATAACCGGGTTGCTTCTAATCTCGAGCCCCAATGTCGGCGCGGCGGAATCGCTGGCTGGAAGCAAGGGCGACGTCCGCTTCTACCCGTATTTTCCGGCGACCGCGGATCGGCCATGCACCAAGGCATATAAGGCCTATGTGGCGGCCAGCGGCCATTCAGCTTATGCGACCACTCCGTATTCCCGGGTGCGTTCGTTGTACATCCTGTGCGGCTCGCGCTTGAATGCGCCCTCGCAAAAGGCTGCCGAGGATATGGCGATGAAATCCTGCCAGGTCACCCGCGACCGTTACAGGGTCACGACCGGGGGAGCTTGCGAAATCGCGGCCTCAAAGTAGGCAGGCCTCGCTTGCCTACCCTTTGACCGCCAGACTACAAAGCAGGGCATTGCCGCAGTTCGCGTGACGAGAATTCGCGCCGTTGGCGGCAGCTCTGCCTGTGGAGGCCCGATGTTCGCCAAGATCCTGATCGCCAACCGTGGCGAGATCGCCTGCCGGGTGATCCGCACGGCACGCAGGATGGGTGTGCGCAGCGTCGCCGTCTATTCCGACGCCGACGATCGCGCCTTGCATGTCGAAATGGCCGACGAAGCGGTGCATATCGGCGCCTCTCCCGCCAACGAAAGCTATCTGCGCGGCGACAAGATCATCGCGGCGGCCTTGGCCACAGGTGCCGAGGCCATCCATCCGGGCTACGGCTTTCTTTCGGAAAACCCCGAATTCGTCGACCAGGTCGCGGCGGCTGGGCTGATCTTCATTGGGCCGTCGGCGGCCTCGATCCGTGCCATGGGACTGAAGGACGCCGCCAAGCGGCTGATGGAAAAGGCCGGCGTGCCTGTCGTTCCGGGCTACCATGGCGAAGCGCAGGAGATCGTGTTGCTCGCCTCCAAGGCGCGCGAGATAGGCTACCCCGTCCTGATCAAGGCGCGCGCCGGCGGCGGCGGCAAGGGCATGCGGCGTGTCGAGCATCCCGATGATTTTTCTGAAGCACTGTCGGGCGCGCGGCGCGAGGCGAAAGCCGCGTTCGGTGATGACCGCGTCTTGGTTGAAAAATATGTCGACAAGCCGCGCCACATCGAAGTGCAGGTGTTTGGTGACAATTTCGGCAACGCCGTGCATCTTCACGAACGCGACTGCTCGGCGCAGCGCCGCCATCAGAAGGTGATCGAGGAAGCCCCTGCCCCCGGCATGACGCCGGCACTGCGCAAGGCGATGACGGAGGCGGCGGTGAAAGCCGCCAAGGCAATCCACTATTCCGGCGCCGGTACCATCGAGTTCATCGTCGATGCCTCGCAAGGTCTGAAGGCCGACCGTTTCTGGTTCATGGAAATGAACACCCGTCTGCAGGTCGAGCACCCCGTCACCGAAATGGTTACCGGCATCGACCTGGTCGAGTGGCAGTTGCGGGTAGCCGCCGGCGAAAAACTGCCGAAGACGCAGAGCGAGATCGCGCTCTCCGGCCACGCCTTCGAGGCGCGCATCTATGCCGAGGACGCGGCAAGAGGGTTTTTGCCGGCGACCGGCACCTTGCACCATTTGAAATTTCCGCAGCCGGCACCGGAGGGTGCGACCATGCGCGTCGAAACCGGTGTACGCGCTGGCGATGCGATTTCGCCGTTCTACGATCCGATGATCGCCAAGCTGATCGTTCATGGCAAGGACAGACGGACGGCGCTCACAGCGCTTGGCGCGGCACTGTCGCAGACCGAAATCGCCGGCTCGACGGTCAACACTGGCTTTCTTGCCGCGCTGGCCGCTGATGCGGATTTTGCGGCGGGCGATGTCGATACCGGCCTGATCGCCAGGCACCAGCAGGCGTTGACGGCGGTTCCGCCGCCGAGCGGTGAGACGATTGCCGCCGCGGCACTTGCCGCGTCCGGTGCGCGCGACTTGCCGTCCTCGGACGATCCCTGGTCGTCACTGGCCGGCTATGCGCATTTCCACGCTGTAGCGCGGAGCACCCTGCTGAAGTTTGGCGAGCAGGAGATCGGCGCGCGCGTGTCGGTGCGGCCGGACGGGCGGTTCGAGGTGGCGCTGGATGCGCCCTATGACAGCGTCAATTCGCGGGATCTCCGCGCGGCGCCTCGCCTCGCCCGCTGGCCGGGCCACGTCACGGTCTTCGATGGTGCAATCGGCTACGGTTTTGCCGTGCCGGATCCGCTGGCCCGAGCCGACGAAGCCGCCGCCGCTTCCGTCAGCCTGCGCGCTCCAATGCCCGGCCTGGTCAAATTGGTGCGTGCAGCCAAAGGCGAGTCCGTGATCAAGGGCCAGCCGCTGCTGATCCTGGAGGCGATGAAGATGGAGCACACCATTGCCGCGGCCCATGACGGGGTTATCGCCGAGATTGCTGCCGAAGGCGCGCAGGTAACCGACGGCACCGTGCTGGTTCGCTTTGCCGAGGAATCTCAGTTGACTGCTGTTTCCCTATCCACGAAGTGATCTCGAACGCGTGACAAAGGCGTCGCCAAAAACAATATGGCCGGGTTTGACCCCGGCCATGTTCGATTACAGCAGCGCGTCTTACGGCGCCGCGGCCATCACGGCTGGATCGGCGCGTATTTGCCGTCATGCCACTGGTTGATGTCGTAGCTCGCGTTCTTGAGGTCGCCCTTCTCGTCGAAGGTGACCGAGCCGACAACCGTGCTGATCGGCTGACCGTTCTTTAACGCTTCGGCGACTCTTGCCGGATCGTCGCTGCCGGCGCGTTTGATGCCTTCGGCGAAGGCCTGGATCACCGCATAGGAAAACAGCGTGAAGCCCTCCGGCACGAAGCCGCCGGCCTTGATCTTGGCGATGGCTTCCTTGGCTTCGGGCTTCGCCTGCGGGTCCGACGGGAAGACGAACATGGTGCCTTCGCCGGCCGGACCGGCAACCTGCCAGAATTCCGGCGAAGCGATCGAGTCCGGCATGATCAACTGGAACTTGAGGTTCTGCTCCGCCGACTGGCGCAGGATCAGGCCGGCTTCGGGGTGATAGCCGCCGAAATAGACGACGTCGGCTTTCAGCTCCTTGAGCTTGGTAACAAGAGCGGAATAGTCCTTCTCGCCGGCGTTGATGCCCTCGTAGAGGATCTCTTTGAGACCGTTCTGGTTCATCGTTGCCTTGACGGCATCGGCCACACCCTGCCCATAGGCGCTCTTGTCGTGCATGATGACGACGTTCTTGCCGGCATATTTCTTGGCGATCCATGGACCGATGAAAGCGCCCTGCGCATCGTCGCGCGTATAGAGGCGCATGATCGTCGGCCAGCCGGCCTTCGCCGCTGCGTCGGTTAGTACCGGGTTCGAGGAAGCCGGACTCATCATAAGCGCACCGGCTTCGGCGTAGACGGCGGAGGCCGGGATGCTGGAGCCCGAGCAGGCGTGGCCATCGATGAACTTGACACCATTGGCGATGATGCGGTTGGCGACCGAAACCGCCTGCTTCGGATCGCACTGGTCGTCCTCGATGTCGAGCTTGATCTGGCGGCCGTCGACGCCGCCCGCCGCGTTGATCGCGTCGGCGGCGGCTTGCGCGCCCTGCTTGAACTGATCGCCGATGGTGGCAAGCTGACCGGTCATCGGTCCGACCACCGAAAAGGTGATGTCGTCGGCGAAGGCGACCGGCGCGGTCATCATCAGGCCAAATATGGCTGCGCTCAAAATACTGAATTTCTTCATGGTGACACAACTCCTCCATTCTCGCGCGACCATCCCGGCCGCGCCTCTTCCAGAGTGGCGGGAGAATTTCATCCTTCACCGGGGCTGTCTAGACGCATCGTCGGCACTCGATTGGGCCTGCAATACGCAGTCCCAAAGACAAAGCCGCGCCAGCCTTGTTCCGGCCGGTCGCGGCTTTTGCCATGAGCTTCCCAACGCATCGGCGCCAGGACCCGCTCGCCTTCCCTGTCTATTGCACAGCTTGCCGCCGTGTTCTTGATCTTGTTGGCTCAGCCGTCTTGCGCCGCCTTGATTTTTCGAGCCCGGCCCTCTGCGCGGCCTTGACCCGAAGCGTCCCTGTTGTGAGGTCAGTACCCTTGTGAAGTCGATGCCGGCGAATTCAGTGCATCGTCATCCATTCGCGAGCTTCGCGCAGCGCCTTGGCGATCTCGACCTTCGACATGGCGGCAGACAATTCGGAGCGCAGTTCCGCGGCGCGGGCCGAACCCTTGATCGCGGCGATGTTGAACCATTTGTGGGCGGCGACGACATCGGTCTCGCAATCGCGGCCAGTCGCATACATCATGCCCAACTCGAAAAGAATATCGGCCTGGGCAGTTGCCCCCATGGCGCCGAAGCCGGCTTCAAGCATTTCAAAACGTGCCATTTCAAATCCCCTGTTCTGGCTCCCGAGAGCTGTCTCCGTCTGTCCCTCGGTGTCCTTGATTACCGTCGGGGGCGGCCGCTCTTTCGATGCTTTCGAGAATGCCCCGGAGGCTTGAATCCGTCGTTAAATGGCGTGCTTAATTTGAGGAAAACAAAGCTAAAACAAGAGGTAAACGCGAAAATTCGTTAAGGATACAAAGCCAGCAATCGCGCCGGTTTGCACAAGATTTGAAGAAAACTTGCGAGGCGCGGATCAAGACTCCGCTAACCACAGAAGACAAAGACGTGTGCGGCCCGTTTCATTTTTCGCCGGCGCGGCCGTTCGGGAGCGGGCAAAAACCCGCAACCCTTCCGTCGCGGCACCGCTTTTGTTTTTCCAGGAGCTGGACTAGCTTACGTTTGCGTAAGGGGCAGACACCCGGGACGGAGCCCGATTGGACTTACCTGAGGGAGGAAAGACATGTTTCGACAAGTGAGCCTGGCCCTCGCGGCCGCAATAATGATGACCGGCGCGGCATGGGCCGATCCGATCGAAGGCAATTGGAAAACGCAAGCCGGATCGACTGCCGCCATTTCGGGTGGCGGCGGGGCATTTTCGATTACGCTCAAATCCGGCAAATTTGCCGGCAAGAACATCGGTTCACTGAAGGTTGCCGGCGACAACAAATATGCCGGCACCATAACCGACCCGGAAACCGACAAGACCTATTCGGGCAAGGCTTCGCTTTCCGGCAGTTCGCTCAAGATGAGCGGCTGCGTGCTCGGCGGGCTGATCTGCAAGAGCCAGACCTGGCACAAGCTCTGATCGTGCCCTTCCTGCCGGGGTGAGCGGGGCCAGTCGGCCCCGTTTTCATGTTATCGGTCTCGCAGCCATGGCGTCGCCATGGGTCGCTGCACTCAAAGCGGACCCTCTCAGAGATCATCAGCCATTTTTGAACCGCAGATGAACGCCGGGATCAGAGCCGGTTCAGCCGGGGCAAGGCATTGTCATGCGTGTTGAAGGAGACACCGCGCAATGCTTGCCCGCCGCTTCACCATCGTCTGCCTGCTGATGAGCCTGTTCGGCATGTTGTTCGCCGTCCTTGTCGCCGAAGCCGGCCGGCCGTCCCGCTCCTGGGACGTCGCCAGTTCCTGCCGACTCGGTTGCTTGAACCATCTTCACCACTGAAACGACAAAGAGCTGAACCTTTAGAGAAAAGCAAAACGCCAATGAACCGCCTCGCCGCCAACACCCTCAAGACGCTTCGGCTGCTGCCGCGCGCGGCGCTCATCGTGACTGTTCTTTCGGTACCGGTACTGGCCGTGCCGACGATGCGCACCAATGCCGGCTCGACGATCGAGGCGCCTGCGTTGAGGAAGTCAGGCCTCGGCTTTGTGCTGCTGGTTAGCCTGCAGCGCGGTTAGCAGACCGAAAAACGCCGACAGCGCGTATTGAGGCCGCCTTACCCCCTCCCAACCGCGCGTCCAACTCTCTATATTGGGTCATGGAAAAGCGAATCTATCCCCAAGCCATTGAATCGGTGGTCACGCCGGAGCCGTTTGGCCGGCAGAGCTTCAACGACGCCAAGAAGGCCGTCGCGGCCCTACAGGTGCTTTACGACCGCAACACCAAGTTCCTGCGCGATTCATTTGCCGCGCTCGCCGCGGGCGGCGACAACAACAAACGCTACCGGGCTTTCTATCCGGAGATCGGCGTCACCACGAGTTCCTTCACGCAAATCGACTCGCGGCAGGCCTATGGCCACATGCCGACGCCGGGGCATTTCTCAACCACCGTCACCCAGCCTGCTCTTTTCGAAAGCTACCTCACCGAACAGCTTCGGCTGATCATGCGCAACCACGGCGTTCCCGTCACGGTTTCGGAATCGACCACTCCCATCCCGCTGCATTTCGCCTTCCTCGAAGGCACGCATGTCGACGGCACTGCTGCCGAGCGCATCAAACGGCCGATCCGTGACCTGTTCGACGTGCCGGATCTCGACGGCACCGACGACCAGATCGCCAACGGCACGTTCGAAGTGGCATTGGGCGAGGCACGGCCGCTGGCGCCGTTCACCGCGCAACGGATCGACTATTCGCTGCACCGGATGTCGCATTATACGGCGACCAGTCCCCAGCATTTCCAGAACTTCGTGCTGTTCACCAACTACCAGTTCTACATCGACGAATTCGTCGCCCGTGCACGCGAATTGATGGCCAATGGCGGTGACGGATATGTCGAGTTCGTCGAGCCGGGCAACATCGTGACCAAAGCAGGGGACGGTGCGCCCGGTGAGGGTGCTGCGCCCCCTCGCCTGCCGCAGATGCCGGCCTATCATCTGAAGAAGCCGAATCATGGCGGCATCACCATGGTCAATATCGGCGTTGGGCCTTCCAACGCCAAGACGATCACTGACCATATTGCGGTGCTCCGGCCGCATGCCTGGGTGATGCTCGGCCATTGCGCCGGCCTGCGCAACACGCAGGCGCTCGGGGATTATGTGCTGGCCCATGCCTATGTACGAGAAGACCATGTCCTCGACGACGATCTTCCGGTCTGGGTGCCGATCCCGCCGCTAGCCGAAATCCAGGTGGCTCTGCAGGAAGCGGTCGCCGAGGTCACCGGGCTTTCCGGATATGATCTCAAGCGCATCATGCGCACTGGCACCGTCGCCACTATCGACAACCGCAATTGGGAGCTGCGCGACCAGCGCGGGCCGGTCCAGCGGCTGTCGCAGTCGCGGGCGATCGCGCTCGACATGGAATCGGCGACGATCGCCGCCAACGGCTTCCGCTTCCGGGTGCCCTATGGCACGCTGCTTTGCGTATCCGACAAGCCGCTGCATGGCGAATTGAAGTTGCCGGGCATGGCGACCGAGTTCTACAAGCGGCAAGTAGCGCAGCACCTGACCATCGGCATCAGGGCGATGGAGAAGCTGGCTGAAATGCCGATGGACCGACTGCATTCGCGCAAACTCAGGAGCTTTTCGGAAACTGCCTTCCAGTAAATGCCGAATCGCATGTGTCTGTCCAGGTCAGGACATTTCGTCATCTTGATTGAGCCGCACTTCTGCCGATAGACAAAGCGATGGCACGTGTTCGGGACATGACGGTTGCGCTGGCATTCGTCGCAATGCTTGCACTCTCGGCCGCTCTGGTGGCCGGGTCCTTCGGATCGCTGCATCCGGCCCTCGATTCCTTTGCTCATTTCCGCGTCCATTTTTCGGTGCTGATGGCGCTTTGCGCGCTGCCGCTGCTCGCCACCTCGTTTCGCCTGCAGGCCGCGGCCGCATTGCTGTTTGCGATAGCCTCCTTTGCCACCACGTCGAATGCCTTGCCGCTTTCGCGGCTATGGCAGGTGCAGGCCGCCTACGAAGCCAAACCCGGTGACGAGCCAGTCTACCGCCTGCTGCAGATGAACCTCAGGTTCAACAATCCAACGCCTGAGAAGGTGCTGTCGCTGATCGGCCGGACCCAGCCTGATGTGATCACCCTCGACGAGGTGTCCGAGATGTGGAAGGCAAAGCTTGGGCCGCTATCCGGCGCCTATCCCCACCGGATCCTCTGCCCATATCCCAATGGCGTGTTCGGCGTTGCGCTGCTGTCCAGACGACCGTTTGCCATAGGCACGGAGCCGCACTGCGACAGCCGCGGCGCGATGGCGATCGCCACGGTCGATTTCGGCGGAACCGACGTCGATGTCGCCGCCATCCACCTCACCTGGCCATGGCCGCACAACCAATCACGGCAGATTGGAGGGTTGTCTGACGAAATCGCCTCGCTTGGCGAGACGTCGATCCTGGCAGGCGACTGCAACGCAGCGCCATGGAGCGCCGCCGTCCGACGCGTCGCATCGCTTGGCAAGCTGACTGTAATGCCATCGGTCGGGCCGACCTGGCTCTACAGAAGGCTGCCGGATTTCCTGCGCTTCGCCGGACTGCCGATCGACCAGGTTTTCAGCAAGGGTGCCATCGTTATCCGTTCGGCGTCGACCCTTGAGGACACCGGCTCAGACCATCTGCCGGTGCTGGTGGAGTTTTCGCTACGGTCGGATGAACAAAAGCCGCTCGACGAGCACCAGACGGCGACCGCGCTTGCGGCGCTGCCTGGCGGGACGCGAAGCTGAAAATCGGCAGTCCAATCTCGACCTGGCTTATTACTGGCCCACAAAAGCGCGGATGAGGTGCTCGACAGGGCCGCCGTCGCGATGCTCGTGCGCATCGAAGGCGATCTGCTTTGCCTCGTATTCGGCATAGATGGCATTGATCCGGCGCTTTGCCTCGCGACGTGCCTCGAAACAGTGCGGGTCATCACCGACTGTCAGCCCTCGAACCGACTTTTCGGTGGCCCGCATCATCTGTCTGGCGATGCGGCCATGGCTCTCTTCATGGGCGCGGACGCCAGCGAAGAACCGCTTCCAGCGCTTCTGCAGCGCAGGCGACGTGGCTGAGACTAGTTTGGGATAGGTATAGAAGAGATTGAGCGTCCCGTTGGCCTGGCGCAGGCGGCAGACGCCGTTTTCCCGATGGGCGTCGAAGGTCCAATCATCGACGCTGTAGCCGGTCTGCGCGATGGCGTGGGTCATGAAGCCGTGCTTCGGCCCACTGCGATCCATGGCCTCGATCAGGGCCGCGCCGGTGGTTCCGGCAATGCTGTAAGTTCGTGTCTTGACCAGCACCTTAGTGCCGGCCAAGGCTGCAGGGGCGCACAATGCCCCGATCGCCACAACGCTCGTCAGAACTGCCAGGCGCATTTTTCCTTCCTCCCTGTCGCCGCAGAAAGGAAACACAGGCAGGCGGTTTATTCAACAATCCTACGGTTGCGCTGCTCCTCATCTTGTTTAGTCCGGAGCAAACCTTGTGACTTACATGTTCTGGTAGACCGGGCCCTCGCCGCCCTGTGGCGGCACCCAGTTTATGTTCTGGTTCGGGTCCTTGATGTCGCAGGTCTTGCAGTGCACGCAGTTCTGCGCGTTGATGACGAAGCGCACATCCTTGGCTGCGGGATCGGCGGCGGCATTGCCGTCCTTGTCGACCCATTCGTAGACTGCGGCTGGGCAATAGCGGGTCGAGGGCCCGGCAAAGACATCATGCTCGGAGCGCTTCTGCAGGTCCATGTCGGCGACGAGCAGGTGCACCGGCTCGTTTTCCTCGTGATTGGTGTTGGACAGGAACACCGAGGACAGCCGGTCGAAGGTCAGCACCCCGTCCGGCTTCGGGTAGGCGATCTTCTGGTGCGCGGCGGCCGGTTCCAGCGTCGCGTAGTCGGCCCTGCCGTGCTTCATCGTGCCGAAGGGCGAGAAGCCGAACAGCGTGTTCAGCCACATGTCGAGGCCGCCAAGGCCGACGCCGACAATGGTGCCGAAGCGCGACCATAGCGGCTTGACGTTGCGCACTTTCTTCAGGTCCTTGCCGATATCGGTGGCGCGCCAGGTGGCCTCGTAGGAGGCCAGCTCGTCATTGGTGCGGCCGGCGGCTATCGCATCACAGACATGCTCGGCCGCCAGCATTCCGGAGAGCACGGCATTGTGCGAGCCCTTGATGCGCGGCACGTTGACGAAGCCGGCCGCGCAGCCGATCAGCGCACCGCCGGGGAAGGACAGTTTCGGCACCGACTGCCAGCCGCCTTCGGTGATGGCGCGGGCACCATAGCCCAGCCGCTTGGCATCCTCGAACGTGCCGCGGATCGCCGGATGGGTCTTGAAGCGCTGGAACTCGTCAAAGGGCGACAGATAAGGGTTCTTGTAGTTCAGGTGAACGACGAAGCCGACTGCCACCTGGTTGTCCTCGAGATGGTAGAGGAAGGAGCCGCCGCCGGTCTTCATATCGAGCGGCCAGCCGAAGGAATGCTGGACAAGGCCCGGCCGATGGTTTTCCGGTTTGACCTGCCAGAGTTCCTTGAGGCCGATGCCGTATTTTCCGGGCTCACGACCGTCGGAAAGGTGGTATTTGGCGATCAGTTGCTTGGCCAGCGAGCCGCGCGCGCCCTCGCCGATCAAGACATATTTGCCCATCAGCGCCATGCCCGGCGCAAAGCCCGGACCGTGCGTGCCGTCCTTCTCGACGCCCATGTCGCCGGTGACGACGCCGGTGACCGCACCGACCTCGTTGTAGAGCAGGCCGACCGCGGCAAAGCCCGGATAGATCTCGACGCCCAGCGCCTCGGCCTTGGTCGCCAGCCAGCGGCAGACATTGCCGAGCGAGACGATATAGTTGCCGTGATTGTTCATCAGCGGCGGCATCAGGATATTGGGCAGACGGAACGAACCGGCGGGGCCGAGAACCAGGAAATGGTCGTCGGTGACCGGTGTCCTGAAGGGATGACCCTCCTCTTCGCGCCAGCCGGGCAGCAGCCGGTCGATGCCGATCGGATCGACGACGGCGCCGGACAGGATGTGCGCGCCGACTTCGCCGCCCTTTTCCAGCACGACGACGGAAAGCTCGGGATTGACCTGCTTGAGACGGATCGCGGCGGCGAGGCCGGCCGGGCCGGCGCCGACGATGACCACGTCGAATTCCATGCTTTCGCGTTCGATATCGCTCATCGATCCCTCACTGGCTCGCTATTCCCGGCATCCTGCTGGCTCACGCGCTGCATAGCGCATCAAATAGCGACGGGAAACCGGCGCGGACGTGACAATACCGATTTCGTCAAAAAGTCGCGTCCTGCCGCACAGATTCGCGGTGACGAGCATCAATCTTCAATCCTATTCCGTTTGCACAGATATGTCGCACTGATGTTTTTAATTGTTCGACGGCTTGCTTATCGGCCATACTTCCCGCCATGCGCATATTCGGGCCGGCTGGCTTTTCATCGACGCGCTTTTTTTTCACGCCCGGCCGGTTTTGCCGTGCGGCGCTCTTGGCGCTTCTGCCACTGATGGCCCTCGATGCCCGTGCCGAGCAGCAACTGGTCTGGGCGACCGGCGCCTATTCCTTTTCCGACGAGCGCGGCGGTTTCCGCATCACCGGGGCTTCCGGCATCGGCACGAAGGAGGATCCGCTGGTCATCACCGAAGAGCTGAATTCAGCGACGCCGGTAACGCTGGCCATTCGCACGACAAGGCCGATCCAGCCGTTCGGCAAGGCGGGAGACTTCGCCAATGGTCTGATGTATATGCGCATCGACGTGCTCAACAATAGCGGCCAAGCCTGGGTCGAGTTCCAGTTCGAACTCCAGGAGATCCTCGACCAGCCGAGCGTGTTCGGCGACGGCCTGTCGTTCGACCAGCGCAACAAAACGCCCGAAAATATCTGGTCGAGCAGCTACGCCGATTTCGACCGCAATTTCGAACCGTACGACCGCCTGCTGTTCAAGAACGGCAAGATCGACCCGCTGAAGACCGCCAGCTTCTATTTCCTGATCACCGACTACACGCCGCGCTGGACGTTCTATCTGGTGCAGGATCCGCGCATACCGTCGAGCTGAACTTGCAAATTCAAGCTCCGCGGCCGAATGTGAAACCATGACTGCCGCCCCCCACACTAGCCGAGCCGATCTCGCCGAGCTGCTGGCCTTCTACGCCAGCGCCGGCGTCGACGAGGCACTTGAAGAACAGCCGGTAAACAGGTTTGCAGAAGCCAGGCCGCCGGAGCGGGTGCCTGCGGCGGCCGCTCTGCCGGCCGGTGAAAATGCATCGCCTCATCGCTCGACGAGCGTGTCGCGCGCCGAAATGGGCGAGAGACCGAATACGGCACCGGCAGTGCGAACGTCCCCGGCCATGTCAACGGTGCCCGACGAGGCGCAGGCGGCATTGGCGCGGCAACTGGCGAGATCGGCGGCAAGCCTCGACGAGCTTCGCCAGCACATGGCGGCATTCGACGGCTGCAATCTTAAATTCACCGCCAAGAACCTGGTGTTCGCCGACGGCAATCCGACTGCCGCGGTGATGCTGGTCGGCGAAGCACCGGGCCGCGACGAGGACATAGAGGGCTTGCCGTTCGTCGGCCGCTCGGGCCGGCTGCTCGACCGCATGCTGGCCGCGATCGGTCTTGACCGGACATCTGCCTACATCGCCAACGTGATTCCCTGGCGGCCACCGGGCAACCGCACGCCGACGCCGCACGAGACCGAGATCTGCCGGCCGTTCATCGAGCGGCAGATCGAACTGGTCAATCCGAAGGTGCTGGTCAATCTCGGCGGCCCGTCGGCAAAGACCCTGCTCAACACCTCCGAAGGCATATTGCGGCTGCGCGGCAACTGGCGCGTCCACACGACCCCGTCTGGCGTCGCCATTCCCGCCATGCCGACCCTGCATCCGGCCTATTTGTTGAGAACGCCGGCGCACAAGAAGCTGGCGTGGCGGGATTTCCTCGAAGTGAAGGCGAAGTTGCGGGCACTTGGGTAACGGTGCAGAACGCGTCTTCCGTCCTCTCCTTGCGAGGAAGGAAGGGCGGCATCATGACCTAGCAGGTAATTGAAATGCGCCCACTTCCGGCCTAGTCATCTCGTCATGACAGCAGCCCAGATTTCCGCCGGCAGTCTCATTCGCGAATGGCGTACACGCCGGCGCATGAGCCAACTCGACCTTGCTATGGAGGCCGAGATCTCGCAGCGGCATCTGAGTTTCGTGGAAAGCGGCCGCGCCGCACCCTCGCGTGATATGGTGTTGCATCTGGCAGAGCAGCTCTCGATCCCGCTCAGGCAGCGCAACCAGCTGCTGCTGGCCGCCGGCTTTGCCCCGAGCTTCAGCGAACGACCACTTGACGATGCCTCGATGGCACCGGCGATGGCGGCGGTCGAGACCGTGCTCAAGGCGCACGAGCCGTTCCCGGCGCTTGCCGTGGACCGGCATTGGGACCTGGTGTCGGCGAACGCCGCCATCGGCCCGTTCCTCGCCAATGTCGCCGACGCCTCCCTGCT
The DNA here is from genome assembly GCF_040321675.1 of Mesorhizobium sp. M0296. Taxonomy (NCBI): domain Bacteria; kingdom Pseudomonadati; phylum Pseudomonadota; class Alphaproteobacteria; order Hyphomicrobiales; family Phyllobacteriaceae; genus Mesorhizobium; species Mesorhizobium sp. M0296. The sequence goes on along the minus strand of NZ_JAMYRZ010000002.1, from coordinate 194,479 downwards.
GAAGCCGCCGGTCAACGTGTTGCGCCTCAGCCTGCATCCCGGCGGCATCGCGCCGCGCATCGTCAACCTTGCGGAATGGCGGACGCATCTTCTGGAGCGGCTGAAGCGGCAGAACGACGCTGCCGCCGATCCGGTTCTGGTCGAGCTCGAGCGCGAGCTTCGGGCCTATCCGTCCGGCCTTAAAAGCAGCCGGCCGGCGCCGGTCGAACCGAACGCGATTGTCCATCCGCTCAAGCTTGCCCATGGCGACGCGGTGCTGTCGTTCATCAGCACCATCACCGTGTTCGGCACGCCGCTCGACGTGACGCTGTCGGAGCTGGCGATCGAATCTTTTTTCCCCGCCGACGAGCAGACGCGGGCGGTGCTGATGCGGCTGGCGAAAGGGCGGACCGACGCAGCGGGCTGATCACCCTTCCGGCGCGACGGCCTTGCGGGCGCGGGTGCGTTCGAGACCCAGCTGGCGCTCGCGCCAGATGATGAAAATCCCCGCCGCAACCACGATCACGCCGCCGACCAGCATGTTGATCCTGGCGACGTCGCCAAAGACCAGATAGCCGACGACGACGCCGAGGATCATCGAAGTGTATTCGAAAGGTGCTACGACGGAAGCCTCGGCATGGCGATAGGCCGAGGTCATCAGGATCTGGCCAAGCCCGCCGCAAAAACCCGCGGCAATCAGAAGCACCGCCTGTGCTGGCGTCAGCGCCTGCCAGCCGAATGGCAACGAAAGCAGCGCCATGACGCTCGCGGTTACCGAAAACCACAGCACGATGGTCGCCGTCCGCTCGCTCTGGACGAGGTTGCGAACCAGGAGCATGGCGATGGCCGAGATCGCCGCGGCTATGAGGGCGGCGATGACGCCAAGCACCTCCTGATCGCCAAGGGCAGCGCCCGAACTGAGCAGCGTCAGTTCCGGCCACGAGATGATCAGCACCCCGACCAGGCCGACGGCAACCGCACTCCAGCGATAGATGCGGATGGCTTCGCCGAGGAAGATCGAACTGAACACCACGACCAGCAGCGGCTGCGCGTAGTTCAGTGTGATCGCCTCCGGCAGCGGCAGCCGCGTCAGCGCGAAGAAGCCGAGCCCCATGGCACAGACACCGACGACGCCGCGCGCAATGTGGTTGAGCGGGCGCTTTGTCGAAAAGGCGGTTCCGAGTTTTCCCTGGAAGGCGAGGAAGGCGATGATCGGAAAAATGGCAAAGAAGGAGCGGAAGAAGACGATCTGGCCCGCCGGCACGGTGCCTGCCGCCTTGATGCAGGACGACATGCCGACGAAGACCGCCACCGATACGATCTTGAGCAAGATCCCGGTCAGCGTGCTGTGCTCGCCTGCAAGGTCGCCAGCTGCAAGCACTGGCAAATCCGGTCTGGCTGTCACGCCCCTTTTGCTTCCTCGATCGCCGCCCAGATGCACGCCGGCGTTGCCGGCATGTCGATATGCCTGATGCAGTAGGTGCGGTAGTGCGCGTCGGTCACCGCATTGAGCGCGGCAGGCGTCGACCCGATCGTACCCGCCTCCCGCGCGCCCTTGATGAAGGCCACATCCTCGCGACGCAACACAGAGGCGCTCGTTCCGAATTTCGGCGTGACGACGGTCATGGAAGCCTCGCGATAATGCTTGGGAAATGATCGCCTGAAATAGACGTCGCTGCAGTTTTGTCGAGGGAACGTTTCGTGTAAAGAGCGCAGACTTCAAATTATTTGGACCAGCGGACCGCCCGCCGCTCCCGGATCGACAGGAAAAATCAAGGAATGCGCACAGATACCGGCCAGGTCTTCAAGCTCGAAGACTATCGCCCCAGTGATTATCTCATTCCGGAAACCAGCCTGACTTTCCGCCTTTCGCCTGAAGCAACGCATGTGACCGCCGTGCTGACGGTCGAACGCCGCGACGGGATTGCGGCGTCGGTGCCACTGGTGCTGGATGGCGACGGGCTGACGCTCCGCAGCATCGCCATCGACGGCCAGGAACCGAGCCCTGCGGATTTTCTCGCCACGCCCGATCAACTGACAATCATCAGCCCCCCTGCGACAAGGTGCTTCCAGCTGAGAATTGAAACCGTGTTGGCGCCGGCGCAGAACGAAGCGCTAATGGGCCTCTATCGCTCGAGCGACGTCTATTGCACACAATGCGAGGCCGAAGGCTTTCGCCGCATCACTTATTTCCTCGACCGTCCCGACATCCTGTCGGTCTACACGGTCCGCATCGAAGCTCAGCGCCGTGAGGCGCCGCTGCTTTTGTCCAACGGCAACCCGGCCGATGGCGGCGAGCTTGCCGGCGGCTGGCACTATGCGGTCTGGAACGACCCCTTCCCCAAGCCGTCCTATTTGTTTGCGCTGGTGGCGGGCGACCTCGGCAAGATCTCGGACAGTTTTGTCACCCTGTCTGGCCGCAAGGTCGAGCTCGGAATCTATGTCGAACCGGGCAAGGAGAGGCTCGCCGGCTACGCCATGGACGCTTTGAAACGGTCAATGAAATGGGACGAGGAGGCATTCGGCCGCGAATACGACCTCGATGTCTTCAACATCGTCGCCGTGTCCGACTTCAATATGGGCGCAATGGAGAACAAGGGCCTCAACATCTTCAACGACAAGTACGTTCTTGCCGACCAGGAAACTGCGACCGACGCCGATTTCGCCAATATCGAAGCCATCATCGCGCATGAGTATTTCCACAATTGGACAGGTAACAGAATCACTTGCCGCGACTGGTTCCAGCTTTGCCTGAAGGAAGGGCTGACGGTTTTCCGCGACCACGAATTCTCGGCCGATCAGCGCTCGCGCGCCGTCAAGCGCATCGCCGAGGTGCGTACGCTGCGCGCCCATCAGTTTCCCGAGGACCAAGGGCCGCTGGCGCATCCGGTCCGGCCTCGCCGCTACCGCGAGATCAACAATTTCTACACGGCGACGGTCTACGAAAAAGGCTCGGAAGTCGTGCGCATGATCCATACCATCCTCGGCGCCGAGACGTTTCGCGCCGGCATGGACCTCTACTTCGAACGTCACGACGGCCAGGCGGCGACGATCGAAGACTTCATCAAAGTGTTCGAAGACGTCTCAGGTCGCGACCTGTCGCAGTTTTCGCTGTGGTATCATCAGGCCGGTACGCCGAACCTGACCGTCAGTTCGGCGTATAATCCGGCGGCGCGGGAATTCACGCTCGAAATCGAGCAGTCGGTGCCGCCAACACCGTCAGAAAGCCGCAAGCGGCTGATGCACATTCCGCTTGCCTTCGGCCTGGTTGGCGCCGGTGGCGAGGCAATAGCCCACAGCGGCGCCGAAGGGGCGAATGTCGAGGACGGTGTCATCCATATCCGCAAACGCCGCCATGTCGTCAGGTTTTCCGGGATTGCCGAGCGTCCAGCCATGTCGCTCAACCGCGGCTTTTCGGCGCCGGTGACGCTTTCGGTCGAGCAGCGGCCCGACGACCAGTTTTTTCTGGCTGGCCACGACAGCGACGCCTTCTCGCGCTGGCAGTCGTTCAACACTCTTTTGACCGATGCGCTGATTGCAGCCTTCCGCCAGATCCTGGACCACAGGCAACCCGAGTTCAGCGCCCGGCTGACCGGGCTTGCCGGCAAGACAGCCGGCGACGAAGCGCTCGAACCCGCCTATCGGGCGCTGGCGCTGGCGCTGCCCGGCGAGGCCGATATCGCCCGCGACATCGGCAAGAACATCGACCCCGACGCCATTTTCGCGGGGCGCGAGGCGCTGGCGGTTGCGATCGCCGAGGCCAACCGCGAGATATTCTCCAACCTTTACGATCGGCTCGCCGACAATGGCCCGTTCAGCCCGGACGCGGCCAGTGCCGGGCGGCGGGCTCTGCGCAATGTCCTGCTGGACTATCTCTCCTTGCTGCCGGGAGGTGCGGGACTCGCTGCCGGGCACTTCCAATCGGCGACCAACATGACGGATCGTGCCGCGGCGTTGACCGTTCTTGCGCACCGTCACCATGGCTCACCTGAGGCGACCAAGGCACTGGCCGATTTCGAGGCGAAATATGCAACCGATCCGCTGGTCATGGACAAATGGTTCCAGACCCAGGCCAGCGTGCCCGGCCCGCAAACCGTGGACGCGGTGCGCGCCTTGACCAGCCACCCGGCGTTCTCGATGGCCAACCCGAACCGGGTACGGGCACTCATCGGTACGTTTTCCAGCGCCAACCAGACCGGCTTCCATCGCGCCGACGGCCAAGGCTACCGGCTTTTCGTCGAAACGGTGCTGCAGGTCGAAAAACGCAACCCGCAGGTGGCCGCCAGGCTGGCGACGGCGCTCAGGTCGTGGCGCTCGCTCGAACCGGTGCGGCAGGCCAAGGCAAGGGAGGCGTTGCTTTCGATCGCCAATACCGAGAAGCTGTCGGCCGATTTGCGAGACATCGTCGAGCGCACCCTGGCGTAAGCGACCTCCCGTTCTCCCCTTGTGGGAAAAAGGGAAGACCACCCGAAAACCCCATTATTTTAGTCGATTTTTAATCTTTTTTCGCCGCGCCTCTGGACAAGGCGAATCACCTTTGATTCTTTAGTGACGATTCGGAAGTGCGGCGTTGCCGGATCGTCAAGCGGGACAGAAAATCGGGGAGTGCCATTTATGGCGAAGGCGGACGCGTGGGGCGCGCCCGGTGGGACGGCGTTTGAGCGTCGCGAGGCGCGAAGCGACGGTCTCGCGGGCAATACGCGGCTCATTGCCGAACCTGCCTACCGACGGCTGCTGGCAGCCGAGCCGCTGTTGCGGCGATCGATCCCGGCCCTCATCATCATGTTTCTGTTGATCATCGCAGTACTGCGCTTTCTGTCGCTGATGAACGAGCGCGACGAGATCGAGCGCGACGCCAAGGCGATCCTTGCGCTGGCCGCCGGCCACCTGGCCAGTTCGATCGCCGACGCGACCATGATTTCCGCGCCCGGCGCGATCCAGGACCTGCTGGAGAGCACCGGTCGTCAGGGCGCGATGGGCCGAAGCCACGTACTGGCGATCACCGATAGCGCCTTCAAGATCATTGCCGTATCGCCGCAGTCGATGCACTGGGAGGGGCGATCGCTCGATGGCGTCGTGCAGGGCGGGCAGCCGCTGTTCATGTTCGGCGACCGCGCCGGGGTAATGGAGGTCAACATCGGCGGACAGGACTGGTACGCGGCAGTGAGCCTGGCGAATGGCCGAAGGGGTGCCGCGGCAGCGTTCGTGCCGCAGGAGGCAGTTTTTGACGCCTGGCGCAAGACGGTCTCACTCAACGTCACGCTGTTCGTGCTGACGGCCGGCGTGCTGATCATCATCCTCTACGCCTATTTCGGCCAGGCGGCGCGCGCCCAGGCCGCCGATCGCATCTATCTCGAAGCCCACCAGCGCATCGACATGGCGCTGGTGCGCGGCCGCTGCGGCCTGTGGGATTGGGACATGGTGCGCGGCAAGATGTACTGGTCGCGCTCGATGTACGACATGCTGGGCTACGAGCCTTGTGACACGATGCTGTCGTTCGGCGAAGTCGATGAAATCATTCATCCCGAGGACGGCGATTTGTTCGAACTCGCCAACAGGATCGTCGCACGCGAGATCGACCATATCGACCAGGTGTTCCGGATGCGCCATGCCGACGGGCAATGGGTTTGGATGCGCGCAAGAGCACACGTTATCGACCCGGAAGCGCCGGAGATCCAGCTGATCGGCATCGCCGTCGACGTCACCGAGCAGCGGCATCTGGCGCTGCGCTCCGAAGCGGCGGACCTGCGCCTGAGGACGGCCATCGAAAACATCAACGAATCTTTCGTGCTGTGGGATTCGTCCGAGCGCCTGATCATGTGCAATTCCAAATACCAGCAGGACAACGGCCTGTTGGATCGCGACGTGATGCCGGGCGCTCCGCGCGCCGTTCTGGAGGAACGCATGCTGGCCTTCGCCTCGGAGCGGCGGCTTGCCAACACCAACGGACCGCAGGGAGGCGTGACCTTCGAGCGCCAGCTTGCCGACGGCCGCTGGCTGCAGGTGAACGAGTTGCGGACAAGGGACGGCGGTACCGTCTCCGTCGGCTCCGACATCACCCAGATCAAGCTGCACCAGGAGAAGCTGGTCGACAGCGAGCGCCGGCTGATGGCGACAATCCATGACCTCAGCCTTGCCCGCCGCGCGGAAGAAGAACGGGCTCGTGAGCTCGTCGAACTCAATCGCAAATACATGAAGGAAACCGAGCGCGCCGAAGCGGCGAACCGGGCCAAATCCGAATTCCTGGCCAACATGTCGCACGAGTTGCGCACCCCGCTCAACGCGATCATCGGCTTCTCGGAACTGATGGAACGGGGGCTGTTCGGGCCGCTGGGTTCGCCGCGCTACGAAGAGTATGCCACCGACATCAACGGCAGCGGCAAATATCTTCTCGGTGTGATCAATGACATCCTCGACATGTCGAAGATCGAGGCCGGCCAGTTCGCCCTGGATCAGGAAGAAATCGATCTCTGCCCGCTCATCAGGGAGACGGTTCGCGTCGTTTCTCTGCAGGCGGCGGAAAAGTCGATCACCGTCGAAACCCGCATCGCCGATTCGCTGACGCTGTTCGCCGACCGCAGGGCGATCAAGCAGATCCTCATCAACCTTCTGTCCAATGCGGTGAAGTTCACCGGGCAAGGCGGCCACATCTCGGTCAGAGCCCGCAGCATTTCCAGCGCGCTGATCCTGACGATCGAGGACAATGGCTGCGGTATCCCGAAGGCGGCGCTGAGCAAGCTCGGGCGGCCATTCGAACAGGTGCAAAACCAGTTCTCCAAGAGCCATGCCGGCTCCGGGCTCGGCCTCGCCATCTCGCGCTCGCTGGCCGAGCTTCAGGGTGGCGCGTTGAAGATCCGCTCGACCGAAAGCGTCGGCACGATCGTCTCGGTACGCATCCCGATCAAGAAAGCCGCGCAGGCGGTCAGGGCGGCTGCCTGAATGACAAAATAAGTCTCCGGCGGCTCGCACCGCCGGAGCGTTATCAATTCTCACTGCATGCCGTCAGTGCCATCATTGCCCTCGCCGTCCCATTGGCGGTGACCGCCGGGACCCTTCGGCAGTTCGTTCTTCTCGATTTTCCCGTCATTGTCACGGTCGAGCATGGCGAAGACCTTCTTCTGGCGGCTTGTGATGTCGTCGGCGGTCAGCGTGCCGTCGCCCTTGGTGTCGTAACGGGCGATGATGCGCCTGGCCATCTGCTCGAAGCGTGCTTTCTCCAGCGCGTCGGCGAGCTGTGCCACGGTCAGCTTGCCGCCATTGTCGGCGACCATCTTCTTCAGCCGCGCGTTCATGGCGTCGGAGAACTGGTCGAAGGTGATGATGCCGTCATTGTCGTTCATGACCTTGCCGAGGCGCATCATCATGCCGTCGCGCGGCCCGGCCCCGGAGTGCTCGTCTGCATAGGCAGCGGTGCCGACGGCGCCGGCCAGGGCTGCGAAAACGAGTGCAAGTCTGGTTGTCTTTCTCATGGTCTTCTCCTGTTGCATCGTCACCCCCGATGCTAGAGCGGCGGACCTTCAATCCCCCGCTCTATCTCTTTGATTGAACATCGGAACCTCCCAAAGCAGGTCGCAATTTTGGGTCCGATGCTCTCGCCCGTACGGCTGGTTGCCGTCACGGTTGTTTCGCACGAAGCAGAAGGTCGAAATCCTTTCTGACCTTCTGCGACGTCTCCTTGAGGTGCGCTTCAAGCACCCCGAAATCCGGCAGGTCGGTGACGGCCAGAAGCAGATCCGAAAGCCCTGGCGGAACGTCGTCGCGTTCGAACGCGCCGGTGAGGCAAAGCCGTATCATCTGGGTCAGCGCCAGATAGAGCGAATAGGCATCCACCAGTTCCTGCCTGACCTGGGCGCTGGCGAAATCCGGCGCCAGGCGCGACAGGACCTCAGCCGTGCCGGTGGCCCTGCGGCCTGCCTCGATCTTTCCGGTGATCAGCGCAACCTGGGCAATGAATTCGAGATCGATGAGGCCGCCCGGGATCAGCTTGATGTCCCAGGGATCGCGCGGCGGCTTCTCCTTGTCGACCATGGCGCGCATCTCGGATGCCTCGGCCATCACCTTGGCTGGATCGCGCGGCAGAGCGAGCACTGCGGCAACCTCTCCCTCGACCTCGCGGCAGAGCTCGGCATCGCCGCCGATCGTGCGGGCGCGCGCCAGCGCCATGTGCTCCCATGTCCAGGCGTCCTGGCGCTGATACTTCTTGAAGGCGTCGACATGGGTGGCCACCGGCCCCTTGTTGCCGGACGGCCGCAGGCGAAGGTCGAGCTCGTAGAGCACGCCCTCGGCGGTCGGCGCGGAAACGGCGGCGATCAGCCGCTGTGTCAGCCGGCTGTAGTAATGCGATGGGGCAAGCGGCTTGTCGCCGTCGGACTCCTCCGCATCGGCGTCGTGATCGTAGAGCAGGATGAGGTCGACGTCGGAGCCCGCCGACAGTTCGCGGCTGCCGAGCTTGCCCATGCCGAGCAGCGCGACCCGGCCGCAGGCAATATAGCCATGACGCAAAGCGAATTCCGCCATCACCGCCTGCGATGCCGCCTCGATGGTCAGGTCGGCGAGATCGGAAAAAGCGCGGCCGGCGCGCGGCGGGTCGATCGACCCGGCAAGCAGCCTGACACCGATCAGGAATTTTTGCTCCGAAGCAAAGATGCGCAGCCGGTCGAGCACGTCTTCATAGGCTCTGTCGCCTTCGAGGAAGGCGGCAAGGCGCGCCGACAGATAGGCGCGGTTTGGCAGTTCGCTCAGCAGCGCCGGATCGAGCAGCCCATCGAAGACATGCGGCCGGCGCGTGATGATGGCGGCCAGCCGCGGTGCCGCGCCCATGATAGTCGCCATCAGCTTCAGCAAAGCCGGATTCGACTGCAGCAGCGAAAACAGCTGGATGCCGGCAGGCAGGCCGGCAAGGAATTCGTCGAAGCGGATCACTGCCTCGTCCGCCCGCCGCGTCTGGCCGAACGCTTGCAGCAGCGCCGGCGTCAGTTCGGTCAGCCGCTCGCGCGCTTCCGCCGACCTGGTGACGCGGTAGCGGCCGAAGTGCCAGCCGCGGATAACCCGGCAGATGTCGCTCGGCCGCTGGAAGCCGAGCCGCTGCAAGGTCTGCAAGGTATCGGGATCGTCGACGTCGCCGGTAAAGACCAGATTGCCGATGCCGGCCGAAAGCTCCGGCGCGGTCTCGAACAGCGCTGCATAGTGGCGCTCGACCTGGTGCAGCGCCGCGCGGAACGTTTCGGCAAAGCCTGCCGCATCGGCAAAGCCCAGCATGCGGGCGACGCGCTCCAGCCCCTCTTCGTCCTCCGGCAGGATATGCGTCTGCTGGTCGGCAACCATCTGGATGGCATGTTCGACGCGGCGCAGGAACCAGTATTGCCTGGTGAGCGCATCGCGCGCGTCGGCGGTGATCCAGCCGCGCGCGGCGAGCTCGCCGAGCATCGGCACGGTCTCGCGGCCGCGCAGTTCGGGAAAGCGGCCGCCGGCGATGAGTTGCTGGGTCTGGACGAAGAACTCGATCTCGCGGATGCCGCCGCGGCCGAGCTTGACGTTGTGGCCTTTGACCGCGACCTCGCCATGGCCCTTGTGGGCGTGGATCTGGCGCTTGATCGAATGGACGTCGGCAATCGCCGCGTAGTCCATGTATTTGCGCCAGATATAGGGCTGCAGTTCCTTCAGGAACGCGGCGCCGGCGGCAACATCGCCGGCCACCGGGCGCGCCTTGATCATGGCGGCGCGCTCCCAGTTCTGGCCGCGCGCCTCATAGTAGCGCAGCGCCGCCTCGACCGGGATCGCCAGCGGCGTCGAGCCGGGGTCGGGACGAAGCCTGAGATCGGTGCGGAAGACGTAACCGTGCTCGGTGCGGTCCTGCAGAATGCGGACCAGCCGGCGTGTCAGCCGCGAAAACAGCTCGGTTGCATCGAGCGGATCGACGACAGCAGGCGCATCGGGGTCGAAGAAGGCGATGAGGTCGATGTCGGAGGAGAAGTTCAGCTCATGCGCGCCGAGCTTGCCCATGCCGAGCAGAATCCAGCCCGAGCGTCGCGCCGGATTTTTGGCATCCGGCAATCGGAGCTTGCCCTGCTCATGCGCGTCGCGGAGCAGGAAATCGACGGCCGCACGCGTGCAGGCGTCGGCAAGGTCGCTCAGTCGCTGCACCGTCAGCGAGGTCTCGGCTTCGCCGGCGAGATCGGCCAAGGCGATCAGGAAATGCGCCTCCGCCTTACATTGGCGCAGCTCCATCATCAGGCTGCTTTCGGAGACGGCCTCTGCGCGTGATGCCTTGTCGACCACGGCGCCGATCGATGACAGCCGCGCCTCGATGGTCTCGTTGAAAAGCGCATCGAGTATCCGCGGCCGGCGGCGCGCGGTATCGCGCAGGAACGGCGACAGGTCGAACACGGCGGCGAGGAAATCCTGGACGACCCCCTTGCCGGCGAGAAATTTCGCCAGTCGCGGCAGTTCCTTTTGCCGCGCGGCGTCGGCGATCTCCGACAATTCCTGCCTGGCGCGGCTTGCATCCAGCGGAACGAGCTCTACCGCCGGCTTCAACAGCCAGTCCGTTTCGAGGCGTCGCACTGCCATCCTCGCTACCATCAGCGATCCTCCCGCCCGGGAAAACTCATGACGACCGACAATCCGGGATTGCCGGGCAGAAGCTCAAGCCGTCCATTGTGGAATGTCATGATGGCCTTGGCGAGACTCAAGCCAAGGCCGGATCCCGGCTGCGAGCGGCTCTTTTCCAGCCGCACGAAACGTTCGGTCACCCTGGCACGGTCGACATCGTCGGGAATGCCCTGGCCGTTGTCGGAGACGGCGAGTCTGATCTCGCTACCGACACGCTCCAGCGTCACGCGAACCATAGGCCTGGAGGTCGAGTCGGTCGAATATTTGATCGCGTTGTCGACGATGTTGGACAGCGCCTGGCCAATCAGCTCGCGATTGCCGTTGACGGCGAAGGAACCTTGCACCGAAGTTTCGAGCGTCACGCCCGCCTCCTCCGCTACCGGCTCGTAGAGTTCGACGACGTCGTGCACGGCAGCGGCCAAATCAACCCTGGTGGTGCTTTCCGAGGAATAGCCGGCTTCCAGTCGCGAGATCATCAGGATGGCGTTGAAGGTCTTTATCAGCTGATCGGATTCGGCGATCGTTCCTTCCAGCGCCTGCCGGTAGTCGCTGGTGTTGTGCTTGCCGGAAAGCGTCGCCTCGGCGCGATTGCGCAGCCTGGTCAGCGGCGTCTTCAGGTCGTGGGCGATGTTGTCGGAGACCTGCTTCAGGCCCTCGTTCAGCGTGGCGATCCTGGCCAGCATGGAATTGAGGTTTTCCGACAGCCGGTCGAACTCGTCGCCGGCGCCGGTGACCGGCAGCCGGCCGGAAAGATCGCCGCCCATGATACGGCGGCTCGCCTCGGACACGCTGTCGATGCGCTTCAGCGCCGCGCGCCCGACGAAGAACCAGATCAGCAGCCCACCGACGCCCATCATGCCGAGCGCCAGCATCAAGGCGCGGCGAATGACGGCGCGGAAGCGCTCCGGCTCGCCGAGGTCGCGGCCGACCAGCATGATCATCTGGTTGGGCAGGCGCAGCACCAGGGCAATGGCGTTGTGGCCTTTCTCGCCTTCGGCCTGGACTTCGCTCTGGGCGGGCTCGTTCGGGTCGGAGATCGGGTTGCGCTGCCGCTCGAGCTCGCCCTCGCCGAAGCGGCGGTAGGAGAACGGTTCGGTGATCCAGCCCTCGGCCTCGATCACGCCCGGCTCCAGGCTCTGCACGTTGCCGGTCAGGATCTGGCCGTTGGCATCGGCGATCAGATAGAGATTGGCGCCGGGCTGGCGGGAGCGCTGCTCGACGACACGGACCAGCAGCGGCAAGCCGCCGCGCTGATAGGCGCGGGCGAGGCCGAGCACCTCGTCGTTGATCGTGTCCTGGGTCTGGCCGGTCAGCATGCGCGCCGACAGCGAGGTCATGTAGAACACGAGCAGCACCGCGCAGATGGCGAACAGCAGGAGGTAGAGCGCCGAAAGCCGCGCTGCCGTCGTCTTCATGATGGCCGGCACGGAAAGAGTCATGGGGTTCTAGCCGCTTTTCAGCATGTAGCCGGCGCCGCGAACCGTGTGCAGGATCGGCTTGTCGAAGCCCTTCTCGATCTTGCCCCGCAGCCGCGAGATATGAACGTCGATGACGTTGGTCTGCGGATCGAAATGGTAGTCCCAGACATTCTCGAGCAGCATGGTGCGCGTCACCACCTGGCCGGCATGGCGCATCAGATATTCGAGCAGGCGGAACTCGCGCGGCTGCAGCGTTATCTCGCGCCCGGCGCGGCGCACCGAGTGCGACAGCCGGTCGAGTTCGAGATCACCGACCCGGTAGACGGTTTCGGCTTCCCTGGCGCTGGCGCGGCGGTTCAGCACCTCGACGCGGGCGAGCAGTTCGGAAAAGGCGTAGGGTTTGGTCAGATAGTCGTCGCCGCCGGCGCGCAGACCGGTGACCCGGTCGTCGACTTCGCCGAGCGCCGACAGGATCAGCACGGGCGTCGTATTGCCCCGGGACCTGAGCCCGGCAATGACGGACAGGCCATCGCGGCGCGGCATCATGCGATCAACGACCATGACGTCATAGTCGCCGGAATCAGCGAGTGCGAAGCCGGTTTCGCCGTCGCCGGCGACATGGGCGGTATGGCCGGCCTCGGCGAACGCCTTCTGCAGGTAGTCGGCCGCCTCGCGATCGTCTTCTATGACGAGAATCTTCATAGAACCGTTATACGCGATTTCGCTGGAAGATTGAGTGGCCGGCATATGCATCGTGGCCTTCTCCATGGCATGTCGCGAACAAAGTGATTCAGGGATACGCGGTAAGTCTTTGTTTTAGCATGTCGTTGGCCTAAAACCGCTTCACGCCTTGAGCGGCATGTTCGAGCGGCAGCGGCGATGGGAAGCCCGCTGCCGCTGGGGCGGAACACGATGACTGACTAACGTATTCAGGCCCCGTGCTTTCCCGTGCGGCGGCTCGGGGGTGTTGAAAACCGCCGCACCGGAAAAGTCGACCACTAGAGCGCCGCGCGTCCTCTTGGACGCGCAAAGGACGCTCTAGCACCTTGAATCGGCGCATGAGCCTTTCCGAAAACGGAATACGTGTTCGGGGTCATGCGCTCAGCCCTTGGCGACAGGCAGTGCGACGAAGCGGTTGCTGTCGTCGCGGGTGATCTGCATCAGCACCGCCTTGCGGCCGGACTTCACCGCGTCGGCCATCGCCTTGTCGACGTCGCCGGTGCCGGTCACTTCCGCCGAATTGACGGAGGTGATGACGTCGCCGGGCTGGATGCCGCGATCGGCGGCATCGCTGTCGGGGTCGACATCGGTCACCACAAGGCCCTTGCCATTGTCAGACTTGGTGACGGTCAGGCCGAGATCGGCGAGCGTGTCGGTCTTCGGCGCGGGGGCAGGCTGCTGGTCGGCCGAGGCCTGCTTGTCGCTCGACGGCAGCTTGCCGAGATCGACCTTAACCGCCTCGCTCTTGCCGTTGCGCCACACCGTGACGTCGACAGATTTGCCGGGCGGGTAAGCGCCAATCAGGCGGGCGAGTTCCTTGGGCGAAGCAACGTCCTTGCCGTCCACCTGGGTGATCACGTCACCGGCGGTGATGCCGGCCTTCTTGCCGGGACCGTTGTCCTGCGCGCTGGCAACGAGCGCGCCCTTGCCGGACCCAAGGCCAAGCGACTCGGCGATTTCGGGGGTGACCGGCTGGATCTCGACACCGAGCCAGCCGCGCTGCACGGTGCCGTTCTTCATCAGATCCTGCACGACCTGCTTGGCGGTCGAAGCGGGAATGTCGAAGGCAATGCCGACGCTGCCGCCCGAGGGCGAGAAGATCGCGGTGTTGATGCCGACAACCTGGCCGTTGAGGTTAAAGGTCGGGCCGCCCGAATTGCCGCGGTTCACCGAGGCGTCGATCTGGATGAAGTCGTCATAGGGACCGGCGCCGATATCGCGGCCGCGGGCCGAAACGATGCCTGCGGTAACCGTGCCGCCGAGGCCGAACGGATTGCCGACAGCCACCACCCAGTCGCCGACGCGAACCTTGGAATCGTCGGCGAAGTCGACATAGGTGAACTTGCTGCCGTCATCGACCTTGAGCACGGCAAGATCGGTGCGCGGGTCCGTGCCGATCAGCTTGGCGTCGAGTTCCTTGCCGTCATTGGTCACCACGGTGAAGGCGGTGCCCTCCTCGACGACATGGTTGTTGGTGACGAGATAGCCGTCATCGGAGATGAAGAAACCGGATCCCTGCGCCACCGGCCGCGGCTGGTCGTTGTTGCGGTCACGGTGTCCAAAACGGCGCATTCCGTTCGGGCCTTGATCGCCGCCTTGATCGCCAAAGCCGCGGAATTCGCGGAAGAACCGGCGCAGCTGCGGGTTGTCGGGAAGATTGCCTAAGCCGTCCTCGTCGTCCATCTGGCCGGAACCGTCATCGGCCGTCGACTGGATCTTGGCCTTGACGCGCACGCTGACGACCGCCGGCGAAACGCGATCGACCACATCGGCGAAGCTCGGGACCTGCGGTGCCTCGACACGCACGGCGTCGGCCAGCACCGGGGCTGTCCCGGTGGCAACAGCACCAAAGCCGATCGCGCCGGCAATGGCCAGGGATGCGGCTGCGGCCAGAAGGCGTTTGCGGGTGCGTAGATATGAATTGGGGGCAACATTCATGGTTCTCGTATCCTCTTTTCAAGGGACGCCCCTTGATTGGCATCCTCGACAAAGGAAATAGAGGGCCGCACATTACGGCGCCATTTCCGGTACATGAAACTTTCGTAATGTATCGATCAATCGCGGCGGAGCATCTTGTCCAGCGCCGCCTGTTCCTCGGCAGTTAATGCAGCGGTCACCGTCGAACGGCGCGAACGGGCGGCCAGCAGGATGAATGTCCCGCCAACGAGCAGCAGAAGAACTGGCGTCCCCCAGAGCAAAACATTGCGCAGATTGAAGCGTGGCTTCAGCAGCACGAATTCGCCGTAGCGCGAAACGACATAGTCCATCACCTGCCGGTCGGTATCGCCGGCGACCAGGCGCTGGCGCACAAGGATGCGCAGGTCGCGGGCGAGGTCGGCATCGGACTCGTCGATCGACTGGTTCTGGCAGACCATGCAGCGCAGGCCTTCCGACAAAGCGCGCGCCCTCGCCTCGAGTGCCGGGTCGGCGAGCACCTCGTCGGGCTTGACCGCCTGCGCGGCGCCGGCGAACAACAGCGCCAGCAGCAGGACCAGCGAGGCCAGCGTGACCCTTTTCATTGCGGGCTCGCCGATGGCACGCCGGCCGCAGCCTTGCGGCGCGACGGTGCGCCGACGCGCAGGCGGCGGTCGAGCAGCGACATCGCCGCGCCCGCCATCATCACCAGTCCGCCGCCCCAGATCAGCGTCACCAGCGGCTTCCACCACAGACGAACGACCACAGAGCCATCGCTGCCCTCGTCGCCAAGCGAAAGATAGAGCTGGCTGAAGCCGATCGTCCTGATGCCGGATTCGGTTGTGGTCATCTGGCGCACCGGATATGAGCGCTTGGCCGAGGTGATCTCGCCTGCGACGCTGCCGTCGGCGCCTAGCAGGGCGAAGCGGCCGCGATCCTCACTGTAGTTAGGCCCCTGGGCCGGATAGAGCCCCTCGAAGCGCAGCTTGTGGCCGGACAGTTCGACGGTCTCGCCGGCATGCATCGCCAAGATTTTTTCGGTGCCGAAGCAAAGCGTGCCGACAATGCCGAGCGTTGTCAGCCCGAGGCCGAGATGCGCAAGCGCTGTGCCGAAGACCGAGCGCGGCAGGCCGGCGAAGCGCCTGAGCATGGTGGCGGGCACGACGGTGCCGAAGCCGGATTTGACGGCGAGATCGGTGAGCGCGCCGCAGATCAGCCAGAAGGCAAGGCCGACACCGAGTGCCGCCAACACCGAAGCGCCATCGATGAACAGGGCCGTCACCAGCACGGCGAGCAGCGCCGCCGCGAAAGCCGCCATCAGGCGCTGGGCGACGGCGAAAATGTCGCCGCGCTTCCAGGCGAGGAGCGGCCCGAACGGCACGACGACCAGCAACGGCACCATCAGCGGGCCGAATGTCAGGTTGAAGAACGGCGCGCCGACCGAAATCTTGTCGGCAGACAGGGCTTCGACGACGAGCGGGTAGAGCGTGCCGACCAGCACGGTGGCGGTGGCGGTGGTCAGGAACAGATTGTTCAGGACCAGCGCGCCTTCGCGCGAGATCGGGTGAAACAGGCCGCCGGCCGTCAGCCGGGAGGCGCGCAAGGCAAATAGCGCCAGCGAACCGCCGATGAACAGCGTCAGGATGCAGAGGATGAACACGCCACGCGTCGGATCGGTGGCGAATGCGTGCACCGAGGTCAGCACGCCGGAACGCACCAGGAAGGTGCCGAGCAGCGACAGTGAGAAGGTCAGGATCGCCAGAAGCAGCGTCCAGATCTTCAGCGCCGAGCGCTTTTCCATGACGATCGCCGAATGCAGCAGCGCCGTGCCCGCCAGCCACGGCATGAAGGATGCGTTCTCGACCGGATCCCAGAACCAGAAGCCGCCCCAGCCGAGCTCGTAATAAGCCCAGTAGGAGCCCATGGCGATGCCGCCGGTGAGGAACATCCAGGCAACCAATGTCCACGGCCTTACCCAGCGCGCCCACGAAGCGTCAATGCGGCCCTCGATGAGGGCAGCGACAGAGAAGGAAAAGCAGATCGAGAAACCGACATAGCCGAGATAAAGCAGCGGCGGATGGATGGCGAGGCCGAGGTCCTGCAGGATCGGGTTGAGATCGCGGCCCTCGATAGGCGCCGGATTGAGCCTGACGAACGGGTTCGACGTCGTCAGGATGAACAGGAAGAAAGTGGCGCCGATCGCTCCCTGCACGGCAAGCACATTGGCCCGGAGCGTCGCCGGAAGATTGCCGCCGAAGACGGCGACGAGCGCGCCGAAGAAGGTCAGGATCAGCACCCAGAGCAGCATCGAACCTTCGTGATTGCCCCAGGTTCCGGTGATCTTGTAGATCAGCGGCTGCAGCGAATGCGAGTTCTCCCAGACGCTCTCAACCGAGAAGTCGGAGCCGGCGTAGGCGGTTGTCAGCGCCACGAAAGACAGCGCCGTCAAGGCAAAGCCGGTCAGCGCGGCCGGTGCGCCGACGGCCATCATCTTGTGGTTGCCGGTGCGCGCACCGAACAGCGGCACCATCGTCTGCACCAGGGCCAGCGCAAACGCCAGGATCAGGGCGAAATGTCCGGTTTCAACCATTGTCACCGCACCCGCTAGTCACTCTTGCTCTCCTGCCATACGCCCTTGGCCTTGAGGCCGTCGGCCACTTCCTTGGGCATATAGGTCTCGTCATGCTTGGCCAGCACGCTGTCGGCGACAAAGATTCCGTCAGGGCCAAACGAGCCTTCGGTGATCACGCCCTGTCCTTCCCGGAAGAGGTCGGGAAGAATGCCGGTATAGGTGACCTTGACGTCCTTCTGGTTGTCGGTCACCGAAAAGGCGACGGTGGCGCCTTGGCTACGCTCGACCGTGCCTTTTTCGACGAGACCGCCGAGCCTGATGCGCTGGCCCGGCTGAAGGCTGGCGGTGGCCAGATCGGCCGGCATGTAGAAATAGGAGGCCTTCTGGCCAAGCGCATAGAAGGTCAGCCCCGTGGCAACACCGAGAAACCCCAGCCCCGCTGCGATCACCGACAGTCGTTTCTGCTTGCGCGTCATCGTCTACTCCGTCGCCGTCACGCCAAGCGAGGCGGCAAAGGCGGTGAATTTCCTGGCCTGGTCGCTGTCCGCGCCAAAGACGGCGATACCGCGATTGAGCGCATCACGCGCCTGATCTGTCTTGCCCAGCACGGCATAGGAACGAACGAGCTGCATCCACCCTTCCTCGTCGCGCGGATTTTGCCGAAGCCTTTCGTCGAGGCCGGCAACCATGGTGCTGATCATGGCTTGCCGGTCCTGCGGCGACATCGAGGAGGCAGCATCGATATCCTCGGCGGTCGGCCCTTTCGCGGGCGCCTCCGAAGCGACGCTGCGGGCGGCGGATTCGGCCAGCGCCTGCTCGACGGCGCCGCGCCACGGCGAGCCCTGCGGCAAGGCGGCAAGCATCTTTTGCCAGGCCGCCGTGGCTTCAGCTATGCGGCCTTCCTGTGCCATGCCCATGGCGAGATAGAACGAGGCCTTCGGATTGGCCGGATCGAGCTTCAACGCCGCCTCGAAAGCCGCCTGCGCTTCGGCGGAGACAATGCCGCCGGCCGCATTGGCGATCGCCTCGCCAAGACCCGCCTGGCGGGCGGCGCTGTCGCCGTCGAGGCGGATGGCGTTGCGATAGGCGGTCACCGCATCGGCGTATCGCTGCATGCGCAGATAGACCGGCGCCAGCACGTCCCAGCCGCGGCCATCGGATGGGTTGGCCGCCAGGTGCGCCTCGGCGCGGGCTATCAGCTCGTCGACCGAGCTGTCGGCGGGGTTCTTGGCCAGGCGTTCGCTGAGCGGCTGCGACGGCAGGTCGGGTGAGCCGAGCTGGCCATAGAGGCCCCAGCTGACCAGCGGAACCAGCAGCACGGCCGCTGTCGCCACCAGCCTTGTCGACCGCGACGGCGGCGTCGCCGTGTCGTCGGCGTGGCCGGCATTGCTCAGGCGAAGGATGCGGCGGGCGATTTCGGCGCGTGCCTCTTCGGCCTCCATTGGCTGGATCAGGCCACGCGCCATATCGCGGTCAAGCTCGGCCAGCTGGTCGCGATAGACTTCAAGGTCGTGATCGCCAGCAGCGGACGCGTTCTTCGATCCGCCGGCCAACGGCAGCAGCACCGCCAGGCTTGCGCCCAGCGTCAGGATTGCGGCTATGACCCAGAACAGCATGGCTCTTCCAATAGAACGAGACCCTTGCCCTGCCAACACAAGCGTGCTGCGACGCTTTGGCGGGGCCGCTCCGATCGATAATGCATGTCGCGCAAAAGTGTGCAGCGGTTTTGCGACAACGACCATGCATCAAAACAAGAACCTAAAGCGCGTCGCATGAGGCCGGTCGAACGCGACGCGCTTTGGTGCCGGACCGGAATCGGCGGATCGACGACCGGCCAGCTACGTCAGAGGCGTCCAGCTGCCGTCGGCATTGCGGCAGGCGGTTCCGCGCGCGGTGGCGCCGGCGGTGCCGGTAAACACCGTATGGGTGTATTGCCGGCAGTCCTGCGAGCCGACGCGATAGGGCTGGGCGGCGACCACTTCGCCGCGATGGGCCGAACCGTCGCTCTTCCAAGCCACTTTCTGGCCGCTCGCCGTGTATTCAAGCGCCTTGTATTCCGCCTCGAGCGCGCTGCGCTTCTCGGTCTCGCTCAGGCCGGCGCCGATAGAGCCGCCGACGAGGCCGCCGCCCATGGCGGAGATGATCGTCGTCGCCACCTTGGCGCCGCTGGGGGGCGTCGCGGCCGGCGTCACCGTAACGGCCGGGCCCTTGCCGAGCGTTGTGCAGCCGGAGACGGCGAGCAGGGCGGAAACGAGCGCGACGCGAATCTTCATGCCAATACCGGCTTTCTTGAGCTGGACCGCCGCGCTGTCAGCAGCTGGCGCGGCCATAATGTCGATGTTTGTCGGAAATTTGGCCGCAGCCGGCCACCTGGAAAAGCAATCTGGAAAAGCATTACTGAAGGCTCCGCAATCGAACCATCGCCTTCAATCCACCCATGACGGATCGTTCCAGCGCCAGAGAGCCTCCATACTCGTTGACAAGGTCGGCGACAATGGCAAGTCCGAGCCCGCTGCCCGGTTTTGTCTCGTCGAGACGCCGGCCGCGCTGCAACACCTCGCGCGCCTTGTCGTCGGGAATGCCGGGGCCGTCATCCTCGATGCTGATCTCGAACAGGCTGGCTGCGCCTTCCGTGCCAGCGCCACCCTTGCTGGAGATTGGCTTGACCGAAACGGCGACCGCGCTCCTTGCCCATTTCATCGCATTGTCGAGCAGATTGCCGAGCAGCTCCTCCAGGTCCTCGCGTTCGCCGGCAAAGACGATGTCGGTGGCCGGCAGTGAGAGCGACAGCGCCGTCTGCGGGTTGAGCTTCTGCAGCACCCGAACCATGCGCTGGACCAGCGGCGCCACCGGCGTACGGTAGACGAGGCTGTCGCGCTGCGCGGCGACGCGGGCACGTTGCAGATAATGGTCCACTTGCTTTTGCATGGAAGCGGCCTGCTCGGCGATCAGCTGGCCCTTGGCGCCACCCAGCGCCCGTCCCTCGTTGAGCAGCACGGCAAGCGGCGTCTTCAGCGAGTGAGCCAGGTTGCCGACCTGCGTGCGCGACCGCTCGACGATACGCCTGTTGTTCTCGATCAGCGCATTGGTCTCGTTGGCGAGCGGCTCGATCTCGGCCGGGAAACGGCCGTCTAGGCGCTGCGCGGTTCCTTCGCGCACCATGGCAAGCGCATTCCTGACCCGGCGCAGCGGCTGCAGGCCGAGCAGGATGGCAATCGCATTGATGGCGATCATGCCGACGCCGAACAGCGACAGATAGGTCAAAAGGCGCCGCTGGAAGGTGGCGATTTCCTGCTCGAGCTCGGTCTGGTTGCCCATGACGCGGAAGCGCGCGGCGCGGTTTTTCGCATCGAGCACGAACTCGCTCTCGAACACCTCCAACTGCTCGCCTTCGATGCCGTCCGCTGAATAGCTGCGCTGGAAGCTGGCATTGAAGGGCACCTCGGCAACGCTTGGCGACGGGATCGCCTTGGTCATCGACGACGAATGGAGATCGCCGTGCACGCCTTCCGAGGCAGGCTCGACCGACCAGTACCAGCCGGAATTCGGTTCCGAGAACCTCAAATCACCAAGGTCGGGGGCGCCGGTCAATTGGCCGCTTTCAGAAACGCCGACCGAGCCGATCAGGTTGAACAGATGCGCCGAAAGCAGGCTGTCGAAACCGCGCTCGCTGGCCTGGCGATAGAGCGTGGTGATCAAGGTGAAGATGACGACCAGAGTGAGGATCGCCCAGACCGTGGAAAAGGCGATGACGCGAAACGCCACCGAACGCGGCCATGACCGCAGCGACGGCGTGTTCGAGACGGCGGGTTTTGTAGGCAGCGGTTCCGCGTTACGCCTCCGGCTTACGCATGCGGTAGCCCATGCCGCGAACGGTTTCGATCATGTCGATGCCCATCTTCTTGCGAAGCCGTCCGACAAAGACCTCGATCGTGTTGGAATCGCGGTCGAAATCCTGGTCGTAGAGATGCTCGACCAGCTCGGTCCGGGACACCACCTCGCCCATGTGGTGCATCAAATAGGCAAGCAAGCGGAATTCGTGCGAGGTCAGCTTCAGCGGCACGCCGTCGACGTCGGCCTTGGAGGCCTTGGTGTCGAGGCGGAGCGGCCCGCAGGTCAGTTCGGACGAAGCGTGCCCGGCAGCACGCCGGATCAAGGCCCGCACCCTGGCCAGGATTTCCTCGATGTGGAAGGGTTTGGTGACGTAGTCGTCGGCGCCGGCGTCGATGCCGGCAACCTTGTCGCTCCAGCGGTCGCGTGCCGTCAGGATCAGCACCGGCATCTTGCGGCCGCCGCGCCGCCAGCGCTCGACCACGCTGATGCCGTCCATCTGCGGCAGGCCGATGTCGAGCACCACGGCATCGTAGGGCTCGGTGTCGCCGAGAAAGTGCCCTTCCTCGCCGTCGAAAGCGCGGTCGACGACATAGCCGGCATCGACCAGCGCGTCGCCGATCTGCCGGTTGAGATCCTTGTCATCTTCGACGACGAGTACGCGCATGCGGAAGGCCTGTTGAAGCTGTTCAGATATAGGCCGATTCCGGCAGACTGGGAAACGGCACGGTTCAGTTCAGCGGAACGACGATCTCCGAGCGACGGGGACGCTGCCCGTCCTTGCCCGGAACGAGCACGACGATGACGCAGACCGGCTGGCCGCCGCGTGTCGACTGCGAGGCCTTGGCCAGGGTGCCGCCATTCTGCTCGGCCACCTGCTGGCCGATCGCGTAGCAGTCGGACGCGGCGAGGACGACCGGCTGAGTCCACTCGGGCACGACAGCGGGGATCGCCATCGCCTGCGACGCAAGCAGACCGGCGGCTGACAGCGCCAGTGCCGCGGTCCGGAAGTGGGAGCGAAGGGTTTTCATGGTCAGCGTTCTAACGCGCCGGTGCTGAACGTGATATGAACGGTGAACGCTCGAATGCATGCCCGCCACACCCCTGAAGCGCGAGATTACCGGATTGCCATTTCGCCGCCCGGCTCCGCGAAATCGCCAATGTTTAACCTAGCCCTCCAATCCTTCGCCGACAACCGGGCATCGTTTGGCGGTGAAAGGCAATCGCTTCAGGTTTGCCCCGACTTCGACAATCGATCCGGCAACCGAAGGCAGGTTCAGGCGAACCGACCGGAAATAAAAACCCGCCTCTGCGGCGGGTCGCTGGCGCCATCAGCACCATAGGGAATTAATAGCATAGCTGCCGGCACAAAGCAAGAACAAAATTGCCCGATTTGCAAAAAGTGCCCGGTGGTCAGCCCTCTTCCTTGATCACGGCACGGAAGCGCAGCAGCCCGTGATGGGCCGAAAGGTCCTCGTCGTAGCGGGCTTCGGCGAATTCGAGCTTGAGGTAGGCGCGGCGATGTTCGCCGAGCGAGAGAGCCGTATCGCGCAGGCGGGTGCTAACAAGGTCCATGATGTCATTGGTTTCCTTGCTGGCCTCTGATTTCGACCAGACATGCAACGTCAGCAACTGTTCTGCGTCGTTCTCCATCCCCGTTGCCCAATCGTAGACGCTGGTGCG
Organism: Mesorhizobium sp. M0296; assembly: GCF_040321675.1. Lineage (NCBI taxonomy): Bacteria > Pseudomonadati > Pseudomonadota > Alphaproteobacteria > Hyphomicrobiales > Phyllobacteriaceae > Mesorhizobium > Mesorhizobium sp. M0296. The sequence continues at coordinate 171,751 of NZ_JAMYRZ010000002.1, read as the reverse complement.
GCCGAAGGTCATGTGGGGGAACGCAACATTTTCCGGCGCACGGTCGAACAATCTTGCGTCGCCCAATGCCGCCGATAAATCGGGATCGCCATTCACAGCATCGAATATGGCCTTCTGCAATTCGACGGCCGGCGCGGTCATCGCCTTTCCCCTCGCCCGTCGCGTCGACCTCCCGGCTGCGTAGCTGCGTTGCATGAAGACATCCCGGCAAAGCGCGAATCAGCGCGTCTCATGCGGATTATGAACCTTCATGATCTCGGCAATAAGCCCTGCTCCTGGGATGCGCGACACCGCGGCAGACGAAGCGGATGCGTTTGCTTCCTAGCTGCGGCTAGGGTTGGGAAGTGTCAGGCTCATGATTTCGCCTGCGTCGATGCGGAGACGGCCTGCTTGAGTGCCCGCGACGCCCGCTTCTTCTTCGGGGCGACCGGATTCAGAGCTGCCGCCGCGCGGTCCGCCTCTTCCTTGGCCAGTCGCAATTCCCTCAGCCTTGCCGTCTTGATGGTCCTGGCCTTCGCCTCCGAGAGATATTCGGCAGTTGCTTTGTTCCGCTCCGCCGTCTTCTTTTGATTTTCCATGAAGCGAGCCTCAGATTTTCCCATGATGTTCTGATTGCCTTGGGCCATCCGTAAAATCTCCTTGCAGCTAAAGTCGAAAACGTGAATTTCACTGTAAGATAGGTGTTTCACAGCGGAAATTCAATTCTCAGGCATTTGGCATGACCCAACTGTGGTGAGAGACCTGGCGGAAATAATACCTGTTAATATTATCACGCAAGATTCTCTGGCGCTCCCGCAAATCGAGTATCCAGCGAGTCTTCCGAGAGAACCAACGCCGGACGATACGGTGCGACCCGCAAAGAGCGGGACAAGCGTCCCGTGTGACGACTGCCAATCCTCGGCACCTCGCGCAAGCGGCTGCACCATGCCCCTACTGCGTCTCGCCGCTGATCACCTCGGCATGGTCCTTGATGATGGTAGAAACGAAGCGGATGACGGCGCGCACCGGCGCCTCCGCCCCGATTTCACGGCGATAGACGAGCGACACCGGATGACTGCCGAGAATGTCGGGGGCAAGGCGCACCATCCGCGGTTCAGCTTCGGCCAACATGCAGGGCATTACCGCCAGACCGGCGCCACTCAGAGCCGCCGCCAACATTTCCGTCATTTCGGCAACGCGAAGGACAATTGTCGCGCCGGCGCCGTGCGCCTCAACCCATTTGGCGCCGGGGACGCCGGCAAGGCTTGCGTGAAATCCAATGATCTCGTGTCCGGCCAACTGGCGAGGGTCGATGGGCATTGGGTGATGGTCGAGATAGCGCTGGGACGCATAGATCGACCAGCCCGCAACACAAAGCTTCTGCGCGATCAAATCGTCTGCGGCGACGGTGCCGATCCGGACCGCAAGGTCGGCCTCGCCGTGCTGCAGGTCCACTGGCCTGCTGCCGCTCGTCAGTTCCAGGTTGATATCTGGGTGGGCCTTATGGAACCCGGCCATACGCTCGGCAAAAAGGGGGCTGAAGCCCGACGGCAGTGCCAGCCGAACGCTATTCTTGCCCGAACGCACAAGCGCCGTCAGTGCTTGCATGGTACGTTCAAGCTCATCACCGAGCGGCAGCAATGTCTGGCCAAGCGGCGTGATCTCGATACCTTGCCGCGTGCGCACGACAAGCGAAACCCCGAGTGCCGCCTCAAGAGCAGCCAGGCGCCGGCTGATCGTCGTGTGACGCACGCCGAGCACGCGCGCTGCTCCCGACAACGTTCCCGCGCGGGCGGCAGCGAGAAAGTAGCGCAGATCGTTCCAGTCCGGTTCGCCGGTCTTGGTCACGAATCTAGTCTAGATCAATTCCTCGCCGCGCACCTGTGCAGTTTTGCACAAGCATGCGCGGAAATTGCAAATCGCCTGAATTTGACGTCCGCGCGAGAATAGGCCTGATCCAATTCAGGGAAGCGATCGATGGATATCGAAGGTTTGCGAACGGTGGTGGCGCGGCACGCGACGTCGGCCAATGCGTTGGTGGCGCTCGGTTTGGCGATGGAGGCGCGTATTTCCGGCACGCCACTCGAGGGCAGTGTGGCCCGGCGCACAGGGGCCGTGCTTGCCGAACTCGGCGCCTCCGACATCGTGGCAAGTGCTGGCGTCATCGAACTTACGCCGGTGCTGGCCAGCATCCGGGTCGACCTGCTTTCAGGTGGCAAGCTGCTGTCGCGCTCCTCCGAAAGCGTCGAGGCCCTGGAAGCCCGTTTACGCCAGGCCTTCGGCGACGTTTCATCTGGCTTCCCGGCGTTGCTGAAGCGGCTGATCGCGCCACAACTGGCCGGTTTGCCGGAGAGGCTCGCCGCACCGGGCGCAGCCTTCCTGGATATCGGCGTCGGCGTCGGCGCCCTGTCGGTGTCGATGCTGCGGCAATGGCCCGGCCTGAAGGCGGTCGGTGTCGATCCCCTGCCTGAGGCCATCGCGCAGGCCGCTGCCAACGTCAAGGCAGCCGCGCTCGAACATCGCATCGAACTGCGCACCGGGCTGGGCCAGGATATCGCGGACACGGACGCGTTCGACCTTGTTTTCGTACCAAGCGCCTTCATCCCCGAGCCGGATGTCAGGGCCATCGTCAAGCGCAGCCACGCCGCGTTGCGGCGCGGCGGCTGGCTGCTGCTGGCAATGGTCAATCCTGGACCGGATGCACTGGGAGACGCCCTCGCCCGCTTCCGCACCACAATGTGGGGCGGCACGGTCTTTGAAAAGGGCGCAGCCCAGGACCTGGTCGATCAGAGCGGCTATGCCGACAGCCGGTTGCTGCCCGGCCCGACCGGGGCGCCTGTCGCCTTCGTCGCCGGGCGTAAGCGGGGCTAACGGTTTCCAGGAGCGGACGATGAAACTGCTGATCTTCGGCGCTTCCGGTGCGACGGGTCGACTGCTTGTCTCGGCGGCGTTGGCGAAGGGCCATGCGGTGACCGCCTTCGTCCGCACGCCGGGCAAGCTTGCCATCAGCCACGAAAATCTGAAGGTGATCGTCGGAAACGTCGCCGATCGGCAGGCAGTCGAACGCGCCGTTGTTAGGTATGATGCGGTTTTCAGCTGTCTTGGGGTGGGCGTGCCGCTGAAACGCGATCCGGCCGTCGTTGCCGGCATCGGCTTCATCGTCGCGGCGATGCAGCAGGCCGGCCCCGAACGGCTCATCTATCTTTCATTCCTTGGAGTTCGCGACAGCCGGCGACAACTGGGCCCCCTGTTGGGCAACATCATCGCCCCATTGGTGCTGCGCAATGAGGTGGCGGACCACGAAGTGAAGGAAAGCCTGATCGTTCAATCCAATCTCGACTGGACCATCGTGCGGCCGCCCAAGCTGAGCAATGGAGCGGCAACGGGTGAATTCCGCCACGGCAATGGCATCCGGTCGGCGTCGTTGCTGCCGACACTGGCGCGGGCCGACGTAGCGGCGTTCATGCTCGCCCAGCTCGACGACACCACCTACTCGCGCAGGGCAGTCAGCATCCTGCGCTGACGCCGCACGGGAGCCGTCTTCCCCGCGACAAACCTCCCGCTTATCTTCATCGCCCTTATCTTCATCGCCCCTATCTTCATCGCCCTTGTAGGCAGCGCCAAAATGGACGAATAGTCATAGTGGCGCGCCGCCGTGAGATTGCCGGTGTGCGGTTTCTCAGTTGGCGGCATCGCCGCAGCCGGATCCTGGAATGGCCAGTCCTTTGGAACCACGCAAGAGAAGAGGTCCGGTCGCCGCAAGGCTGCTGGCGGTGGATGCGTGGATCGATTCCTCGGTCTACGAAATCGGCTTCAGGGCGCGCCAGTTCTGGGAGGCGGCGACCATCTTCTCGCGGCGTTTCCGCGTCGTCGGCTGGCGCCGCGGCATGATCGAACTGTTGAGCGAAGGGTTTACGCTCGGTGCCGGCGGCATCGTCGTCCTTTTAGCGCTAGCCTTGCCGGCCTTCCAGATAACCGCCGGCGACTGGCGCACGCAAGGCGACTTCGCCGTCACCTTCCTCGACCGCTACGGCAACGAGATCGGCCAGCGCGGCATCATCCAGCGCGATTCGGTGCCGGTCGACGAGATGCCCGACCATGTCATCAAGGCGGTGCTGGCGACCGAAGACCGCCGTTTCTTCGACCATTACGGCATCGATGTGCTCGGCCTGTCGCGCGCCATATTCGAGAATGTGCGGGCAAATTCCGTCGTCCAGGGTGGCTCGAGCATCACCCAACAGCTGGCCAAGAACCTGTTCCTGACCAATGAGCGGACATTCGAGCGCAAGATCAAGGAAGCGTTCCTGTCGCTATGGCTCGAAGCCAATCTGTCGAAGAAGGAAATCCTGCAGCTTTACCTCGACCGCGCCTATATGGGCGGCGGCACCTTCGGCATCGAGGCAGCGGCCGATTTCTATTTCGGCAAGAGCGTCAAGGACCTTAACTTAGCCGAGGCGGCGATGCTGGCCGGCCTGTTCAAGGCGCCGACCAAATATGCGCCGCACATAAACCTGCCCGCCGCCCGGGCGCGGGCCAACGTGGTGCTGTCCAATCTGGTCGATTCCGGCTTCATGACCGAAGGCCAGGTGCTGCAGGCAAGGCTGCACCCGGCCGAAATCGTCGACCGCGGCGAGCAGAAGAGCCCCGACTATTACCTCGACTGGGCCTTCGACGAGGTCAAGAAGATCGCCGCCAAAGGCGGCCCGCACTCGCTTGTCGCCCACACCACCTTCGATGCCAACATCCAGAAGGCGGCCGAAGAATCGATGGAGTTCCACCTCCGCCAGTTCGGCAAGGAATACAACGTCACCGAGGGCGCCATCGTCGTCATCGAGACCAATGGCGCGGTCAGGGCGATCGTCGGCGGCCGCGACTACGGCGCCAGCCAGTTCAATCGCGCCACCAAAGCGCTTCGCCAGACCGGCTCCTCGTTCAAGCCCTATGTCTATGCGACGGCGATGGAGCATGGCTTCACGCCGGATTCGGTGGTTTCCGGCGGACCCATCTCCTGGGGCAGCTGGTCGCCCCACAATTACAATGGCGGGTCGGCCGGCAACGTCACGCTGATCACGGCGATGGCCAAATCGATCAATACGGTGCCGGTGCGGCTGGCCAAGGATTATCTCGGCATCAAGCCGATCAAGGCGATGGCCGAGGCGATGGGCATCGAGTCGCCGCTGGAATCGCACAAGACCATGGTGCTCGGCACGTCGGGCATGACCGTGATGGACCAGGCGACGGGTTACAGCGTATTTGCCCAGAACGGCCTTGCCGGAACCCGGCACGGCGTCAGCCAACTCTTCACCCGTACCGGCGAGGTGGTCTACGACTTCGCCAAGGATGCGCCGCCGCCGCATCGGGTGCTGTCGGAGCTGGCGCTCAAATACATGAACACCATGCTGGCGGCGGTGCCGGTGATCGGCACTGCCCGGCGCGCAGCCCTTCCAAACATCGTCGTCGCCGGCAAGACCGGCACGACCCAGTCCTACCGCGATGCCTGGTTTGTCGGCTTTACCGGCAACTACACGGCCGCCGTCTGGCTCGGCAATGACGACTTCACCGCGACCAACAAGATGACCGGCGGCACGCTGCCGGCCATGGTGTGGCAGCGGCTGATGGTCTATGCGCACCAGAATATCGACCTCAGACCGATCCCCGGCCTCGATCACCCCTTCGTCGATGCCGAAATTGCCGCCAAGGCCGAGGAAGCGGAAAAGAAGAACGCCGAACAGGCAGCAGCCGATGCCGCCGCCGAGCGTCCGCCGGTGCTGTCCAGCCGGACCACCCAGACCCTGAAGGAACTGACCAGGCTGTTCCAGGCGGCACCCGTGCTCGACGCGCCCGCTGCGCCGGAGACCCTGTCGGCGCTGTGACGGCCAATTGCGCGGGGCCGCTTGCCACAAGGCCCTGCGCCGCGATATCCCCGAGCGGCAATCTTTCAGTCCCGGCCTTCGGTTCCCTGCCTCCTCATGCTCAAGAACGCCTTCCTGACACTGCTTTCGCTTGCCATCGCCGTCGTCGGCGGTGGCGGCAGCGTCTGGTATGCACTGAAGCTGCAGGATGGCGTCGGCGCCATCAGGATCGGCCAATGGACCGCCTTCCCCGATATCGGCACGCCGACGGCAGATCCCTATTCGAAGGCCCGCGTGGCTCGCGAAGGCGTGCTGGCGCTCGGACAGGCGGAAGGACTGTCCTTCATAGCCGAGCGCGATTCCGGCGGCGAACAGCTCAAGCGGCAATGTGCCTACAAGATTGCGGGCGGCTTTCCCACCGCCCGGTTCTGGACGCTTTATGCCGCCGACCAGTCGCTTGGCGTGGTCGAGACCGGCAAGCCGAGGCCGGCTGCGCTGCAGTCCTATCAAGTGCTGCGCCAGGCCGACAATTCGGTGGTCATTTCCGTCGGCAGCCGCCCTGCGCCCGGCAACTGGCTGCTGACCAGCGGCGCCGGCAAGATGTACTTGGTGCTTACGTTCTACGACACGCCGATCGCCAGCAGCACCGGTCTCTCGGACGTCACGCTGCCGCAGATCCAGAAGGTCGGCTGCAATGCGTAGCCTGCTGCATGCCGTGCTGCTCGGCCTGCTCGGCGCCGGCATCGTGCACATCATCGTGCTGCTGCTCGTCCCCGAGTTTTCCGAACGCGACGCCTGGTCGCGATTGGCCATGGCTTCGGATCTCTACAAGATGACCCGGCTCGACGCGGAAGCCGGCGGCGCGCCGGTGGTGAAATCGGTCGATCCGCTGTTTTATGCGGCGGCATGCCGCTTCGATCTTGCCGAGGGGATGGTGCGGGTCAAGGCACCGGGAAAGGTGCCGTTCTGGTCGATATCGGTCTACGACCGCGGCGGCCACAACATCTACTCGTTCAACGACCACAGCGCGACCGCAGGCGTGCTCGACACCGTTGTACTGACGCCGGCCCAGATGATCGAGGTCCGCAAGGATATTCCCGAGGAACTGCAAGGGGCCATCTTCGTCGAGGCGCCGATAGAGGAAGGCGTATTCGTCATCCGTTCGTTCGTGCCCGACGACAGCTGGAAGCCGATCGTCTCGCGGTTTCTCGAACAGAGTTCCTGCGAACTGCAGGATTTTTAAGCCGGTTCCGATGCTCAGTGATGCGGTACCGGCAATGTTCCCGAAGGTCCCGGCTTGTCGGGGCCGGCCGGCCGCGTTTCGCCCGTCAGCGGCCGCTGCTCGTAGCGCACCCCGGGAAAGATGATCACTGCCGCCGGCGCGGCTTGTTGTGCTCGATTGGTTGCCGCCGTTCGCGGCACGAAAGACAGTACCATGCCCATGGTTCGCGTATTCCTCTCGGTTGCCCCGGAGCACAACGCAACGCCTCCATAGTCGATTAAGAAGGCAGTAGGTTAACGGAGCGCTAACGGATCGCCGCTAAATTGATCTTTGTTCTTGGGAAACGCGAAACCGGTACAGCCCGGCAGAGCGCTGTCCAGATCGTGTCGAGTGTCGGGCGTATCCTTCGTGTCAGCTTCGGATTTCAGGCAAATCGCAGCAGGAGCTGAATCGGGAAAGGCCGAAAGGCTGTTTCGCGCCGCGGTATCGGCGTTCTGCTCGCTCACCCGGCCTTCGCGCCGGGAAATCGCGCAGCTCGAAGACCTGACGCTGCCGCTTTTCGAGAATGTCTCGGTCGAATCGCGCCGCTACGTCGCGGCAGCCCTTTCCGAATGCGAATATGCACCCGCCGCGCTGGTGCGGCGGCTTTGCCAGGAGCGGGTCGACATCGCCGCTCCGCTGCTCATCCGCTCGCGCGCCCTCAGCGACGTCGACCTGATCGCGCTGATCGGACGTCACGGCCTGCCGCATGCCCGTGCCATTGCCCGCCGCAAGGATCTCAATCAAACGATCGCGGATCTCATCAAAGTGCTCGAAAGGCCGACGCTGGTGCGGTCGCAGCAGCAGCCGGAAACAACCGCCAAAGCCGCGTCCGAAAACGCCGAAGTGGTTGCGGGCGAGGTCAACAGGCAAGAGGCTTTCGATGCCGCTGAAACTGTACGCCGCCGGTTGCGATTCATGATGCGCGCCGAGAGCGGCGGCGCTATCGGTCCGTTCGTCGAGCCACAAACCTATGTCAAGCTGCGCGAGACCGCGCTGACCGGCAATGCGGCATTCTTCCAGACAGCGCTCGCCGATGCGCTCGAAGTCGATTTTTCAACGGCGCGGACGCTCACCGCGAGCCACAATTACACACCGCTGCTGGCCGCCTTGCGCGCGCTCGACCTCAGCGAAGACAAGGCGTTCCTGATCACGGCCGCCATCTATCCGACCGAGTTTCCGCACCCGCAGGCGATCCGCATCTTCCTCGACCGCTACCGCCTGCTGCACCGCGACGCGGCGTTGGACAGGCTCCGCGGCTGGAAGGCCGACACCGTGTCGAAAATCGTTCGCAAGCCTGGGCGCGTCGCCGCAAACGCCGACCTGCGCAAGCCGAACAGCGCCGATATGACCGCCAGCCCAAAGGCGCGTCGCATCTGAGGCTTGCCGTTACGACGCCTTGACCGAGATAAGCTCCTCGACGGGAATGGCGCCCGCCTCGATCTCGACCACCCAGATATCCGGATCGAATCTCTTCTCGCGCTCCAGCCGCGCGTCGAAGATGGCGGCATCGTCGCCTTCGCCAAGCAGGCTGAAAAAACGGTCGTCCGGCCTGGCTGAATCGTAACTCGTCTGCGGCGCCGGCCCGAACAGCGCCATCTCCCCTTGCCTGCCCCGCGCCAGCACGAAAACCGCGCCGGCTTCCGTCGCGCCGCGCTTGACCACGGCGGCAAAGCCGCCGGCGCTGAAAACCCGGCGCAACAGCGCCGACACCCACAGATCGGTGGTTACCCGCATGGCGCGACCCTGCACGATTTCGGTTTTGTGGCGTCGAGATTGTCACTTATTCGCGAGCAACGGTTGGCTATCATAGCGAGTCCCGGAATGCGACGATCTACGCCAAGACCTAACAAATCTTGTTAGCCCCTATGAAAAATGCTATAGCGTCCGGTATGAAAGCCCAGCCCATGCGCACTCTTACTGTGTCGCTTACGCCCAAGCAGGCCGCCCGTCTACAAGACGCCGTGAACAGCGGAGACTATGCTTCCAACAGTGAAATTGTCAGGGAAGCACTACGTCTATGGGAGCAGCGCGAGGAATTCCGCACTCTTGAACTGGAACGTCTCAAAAGGGCGTATGACGAAGGGATGGCAAGCGGCGAGGGCCAGCACGTGGATCGCACGGCTTTCTTACGCGCTCTGAAAGCCGAACGCACAGCCCGTGGCTGAATACCGGCTCACCCCCCGAGCTTCTCAGGATTTGCGAGATATTTGGCACCACATTGCCGTCGATAACGAGAAGGCGGCTGACAAGCTGATCGGACGCATTTTCGACAGGCTGGAATTGGTTTGCGAGCACGCCAAAATGGGCGCAGCTCGACCGGAATTGAGCGCCACCGCCCGCATTCTAGTCGAGGGACGCTACATCGTGATTTATGAGCCTGTGCCCTACGGCGTGTTAGCCGTGGCGATAGTCCACGGAATGCGTGACCCGGAGCAATGGCTTAAATAGACCGGGAGACTGGGGTTCGACCCTCAGTTGGTCAGGCCGATCTCGCGCATCTTGACGTAGACGATCTCGTCGGGCTCGCCGGTCTCCGGCAAGCCGAACAGCGCCTGGAATTCTTTGATCGCGGCCTTGGTGCGCGTGCCGACGACGCCGTCCAATTGCATGTCGTCATTGCCGAACGCCTTCAGTCCGGCCTGGATCTTGACGATGCGGGGATCAGGCGTTTGCGCCACCGCATTTGCCGGTGCGGACGCTGGAATGGCGGCCGGAACAACGGCCGTTTCGACCGGCCGCGGCACCGGATGCGGCACTACGGCCGCGGTCTTTGGCGTGGCGCCCAGTTGATCCAGCAGGACGCTGTCGATCTCGCCGGAGGCATTCAATCCGACCTTCTGCTGATAGGCCTGGATGGCCTTGCGCGTATTCGGTCCGGGAATCCCGTCGACGGTGCCGGAATAGAAATCGAGATCCTTCAATATGCCCTGGACCTGCTCGACGACCGGGTCGCTCTTGATCGGCGCAGCGGCCGGACGCACGATATTGATGGTGGTTTCGGGCTCGTCGCTGTCCGCCCGCGGAAAGCGCTCGATGCTCCTGGTGGCGAAAAACGCGCCGGCATGCGGAAAGGGCTGGTACCAAAGCGCGTTCGCCGAGACGTAGAACAGCGTCACCAGGAACGCGGTGGAGCCGCCGACCACAACAGGATTGCGCGAGATCAGGCTGCCCAGCGCCATCGCTCCGTGCTCGAAGGCATTGCCGCGGCGTTTGACCGCCCTAGGCTGTTTTGCGGAGCGACCCATTGCTCTCCCCTTTGCCACCGTCCGCCTTGGCTTTGACTGCGGACATCGGCACCACGCCGGCCTTCTCCGCCGAGCGGCCCGTCGGGCCGTTCACGGGAAGGCTGATCGTCACCGTGGTGCCCTCGCCCGGCATGCTTTCGATCGACATGGTGCCCTCGTGCAGCGCCACCAGCCCCTTCACCAGCGAAAGCCCGAGCCCGGTGCCTTCGAAACGGCGGGTATAGTCGTTCTGGATCTGCATGAACGGCTTGCCGAGATTGGCGAAATCTTCCTCGGCGATGCCGATGCCGGTGTCCCGGACCCAGAAATGCAGCCGCGAGCCGATCCGCTTGGCGCCGATGACAACATTGCCGCCTTCGGGCGTGAACTTGATCGCGTTGGAGACGAGATTGATCAGGATCTGCTGCACGGCGCGACGGTCGGCATTTATTTCGCCTGCGTCCGGCGCGATCTGGGCCTGCAGATCGATGGCCTTTGCCTCGGCTTGCAGGCGCATCATCGATTGGCACATCTCGACCGCTTCGCGGAAGCGGAACGGTTCCGGTTCGGTCGCGTAAGCGCCCGATTCGATCCGCGATACGTCGAGTATCGAAGTGACGACGGCAAGCAGGTGCTGGCCAGAATCCCTGACCAGCCCGACATATTCCTTCTGGCGCGGATCCTTGAAGCTGCCGAACATCTCGTGCAGCAACATGTCGGAAAAGCCGATGATGGCATTGAGCGGGGTGCGCAACTCATGGCTGACGACGGCAAGGAAGCGTCCTTTCGCCACCTCGGCGGAGGCAGCCGCCTCATTGGCAGCGGCAAGCTCCTGGCGCAGTCCGGCCAGTTCGTCGTTCTCGCGCAGAAGAAGCGTGAAGACAGTCTCCTGCCCCGGCGCGCGCATCATCTCGAGCGAGAACGGCCGGTAATTGTCGGCCGTCACGCCGCTGCTCTGCGGCAGCCGGACGCGAAGGTCGAGCCGGCGCGACAGGGTGCCATCGCGCATATCGGCCAGCGCACTGAGATACGGGACGCGGTCGGACAGATGGATGCGATCGAAAAGTCCGGTGCCGAAAAGCAGCTCCGGCGGCAGCCTCAGCATAGTGCGTGCCTTAGCCGAGACGTCCAGAACCTCGCCATGCGCAGCGATTCGCAGCACGACGGCGTCGATCAGGTCTTCGAGCCGGTGGCTGCCGGCCGGATCGAGCTGTGCGTTGGCGGCGCCGCGAAGTGGAGCGACACGCGGAATGAGCGTGAGTGCCCAGGCCAGCGGTACCAGCCAGTGCCATGCGGCGATTTCGGTCTGGCCGAGCGGCAAGACCGAACCGGCGAAAGGCTGCAGCAAGACTGCGACCAGGGCCGATATGGCGCCCCAGATCACGGCACGGCGCGACTGGCCGATCCACCAGGCTTCAAACGGCAGCGCCACCGCAAGCAAGGCAACCGGCGAGGCCACACCGCCGGCGGCAGCGATAAGGGCACCGAGGGCAACGCTGCCGACGACCAAGGCGAGTTGGCCGGCCAGGGTCATCTTGCCCGATGCCGCCACCAGCAGGGCGGCGAACCAGCAAAGGCCAAACGCCGCAAAAATCGCAGCCACAGTCAAGGCGGCGCCCATGCCCGACGTGACCAGCGTCACCGCTGCACCCGCGCTGAAGAAAGGCGCCGCCAGCATGACGCCAATGAACCGGCTGTGGCGGCGACGATCGCTCTGGCCGAGCACGGACGGATGAACCATCCGTTCGCAACCGGCGGCTATCGCGCCCGGCAACTCGGCGTATCTGGCCTTGATCGCACTCAACTCAACGCACCCGGTCGTGAACGGCCCTGCTTTGCAGGCGGCTTTTGTCGATCCGAAACTCGCATCCAGCGTTTAAGGAATGGATAAGGCTGGGCCGATCGTCCCCCCGGCAGGCTGCAAATATCGGGATACCGGCGGGGAAAAACCGGGGCAATTGCCGCCATAGTAAACGGAGCGTTATCCACACCGCCCGCGCCTGCACCTACGACCGATGGCATCAACCTGTCGCCGATTAAGAAAATGATCATGAAAAACAATAGGTTGGATGGTTATTATTTGCTGAATAAAATCTGAACCATTCGAGGCAAATGAACTTCAAAACGCTTCGTTTCGAATCTGCCTAAAATTTGAGGAAAACTGTTGCTTTCGGGACAAGCCGTCCTTTGCCCGTCTGTGTCAGTATCGCGGTACAAGGGCGTGCGGTTCGGATGCATGACGTCATGAAGGACAGACAGATGGGCTTTCTGATAAGAGCTGCTTTCTGGTTTTCGCTGGTGCTTCTGGCGCTGCCGCTGGGTGTCGGCGCCGATGATGCGGGCCGCGAAAGCGTCGGGCCGCTCCAGGCGCTGTTTGCGGCGCGCGAAGCCGTCGGCGATATCGCCGGCATCTGCGAGCGCAAGCCGGACGTGTGCGAGACCGGCAAATCGGCAATGCACACCATCACCGCCCGGGCCAGGGAGACCGCCAAGATCGCGGCCGCCATGCTGGACGACAAGGCCGCTGAACCCGATACGGTGACGACCACCGGCGGCGTGCCCGGGGAAATCGTCTTGCCGGCGAAAGTCGATCTGCCGGCGAAAGTGCACTTGCCGGCGAAGAACTGAGACTGTTTCGGCCGAATTCATCGCTAAACCGCAAGGCTCTCGCTCTCGGCACCTGCGGCGTTTCTCCTCTTTTTCCGTGACGTGGCAGCGCCGGATGACTATATCCGGGGGAATGACGACGACGATCCAGACCATCCGCGACGACTTTTCCCTGCTCGACGAGTGGGAAGACCGCTATCGCTATGTGATTGAACTGGGTGAAGCGCTGCCGCCGTTTCCCGACGAGCAACGCATACAAGCCAACAAGGTGCCCGGCTGCGTCAGCCAGGTCTGGCTGACCACTGAGCAAGGCGGGGGTGTCGACCCCGTTATCACCTTCAAGGGCGATTCCGACGCGCATATCGTGCGCGGCCTGGTCGCCATCATGCTGGCGCTGTTTTCGGGACGGCCGGCCAGCGAAATCCAGAGGACCGACGCAGAGGCCACATTGAAGGCGCTCGGACTTGACGAGCACCTGTCGCCGCAGCGCGCCAATGGTCTTCGCTCGATGGTCAAGCGCATCAAGCGTGACGCCGAGGCAGCGCTGAAGCAGACCGCCTGACCGCACGGCAGTTGCTGGCGGCATGAAGAACTAGCGGCCTGAGCTTGGTCTCCCCACAATGCGAAAACGGCGCCTGCAGGCGCCGTTTGAGTATCAAACCGGAAGAGCCGCTTGTCAGCGTCCCTTGCGCTTGCGGCCGAGACCCATCTTCTTGGCGAGCTGCGAACGGGCGGCCGCGTAATTGGGCGCAACCATCGGATAGCTCGGGTCCAGGTTCCACTTTTCACGATACTGGTCGGGCGTCAGATCATAGTGGGTCATCAAGTGACGCTTGAGCGACTTGAACTTCTTGCCGTCCTCGAGACAGATGATGTAGTCGTCATGCACCGACCGCTTCGGATTTACCGCCGGCTTCTGCTTGTCGGCAGGCGGCTGCTCGGCGGCCCCGCCGACACGCCCGAGAGCGGCATGGACATCGGCGATAAGGTTCGGCAGTTCGCCGACCGGTACGGGATTGTTGCTGACATAGGCAGCCACCACGTCGGCGGTGAGCTCGATCAGCGCGTCACTGTTTCTGGAAGGTGTTTCGGTAATATCCATGGCGTTCAGGTCCCAACGAGAATTGTTTCTGTCTACGCCCTATTTTTGGCAGGCAGGGCATCGCGCGAACTTGTGCAGGAAAAAGCCTCCGCGATTCGCGTCGCGGCATCTTAATGAGCCTGAGCGCCAAGTAAGTCAATTCGCTTCTTGCGGTCTATTCAGCGATACAAGTCAAATATTCCTCATTCAGCTTCACTCTTTCGTGCAAAGTGTAACCTTGCCGTTTTTTCTGGTCAGACCAGCATCGACTGACGCGGCGGCAAGCAGCCATTACACAAACGGCAGCAGGTAAATAGAGTTCGATGCTTGACCCTGCCGGCGGCATTACAGCCTGGATGATCGGTGGATTCAGTAAAATCATAGGTTGCGAAGCGTTACTGTTGCTCGCGAGCCGTCGCCGGAGCGGTGCGCTGTGTTATTGAAATGGGGTAATGTATTTCCGTAGACCCAGCCATATCGGCCACTTGCCAAGCCGCGAAGGCAGTTGCATGAGATTGACCGGCACTGGCAGGGTCATCGCAGCGACGGCGAGAACCGCGGCAGTCCGAGAAGAAATATTCGTTATCCGCTCCTCCAGCCCGTCCTCTCGAGCCACCACGACAATAGATCATAGCCCTTGAACCCGCGCTGCTCGGCGTGTTCATTCGCCATTCAAGTAGCTTCCACAGCGAGACGCAATGACCAGAACCCCAGTGTTTCCGACCGCCACGCCGCCGCAGCCGGAGAAGCGGCCGATCTTCGACACGCATCACGGCATAACGCGGACGGACGATTATGGCTGGCTGAGGGCCGCCAATTGGCAAGAGATGTTCAGGGATCCGTCCCTGCTCGACGGCCAAATCCGCGCCCACCTCGAAGCCGAGAATGCTTACCAGGCGGCGCTGATGGCCGATACGGTCCAACTGCAGAAGCAGCTTTTCGCGGAAATGAAGGGACGCATCAAGGAAGACGATTCTTCCGTGCCGATGAAGGACGGACCTTACGCCTACGGCTCCTCCTTCAAGCTTGGCGGCCAGCAGCCGCGTTATTTCCGCACGGCGCGTGACGGCGGCGACAAGCAGATATTGCTCGACGGCGATGCCGAGGCCGAGGGCAAGCCCTATTTCCGCCTGGGCGGCGTCGATCATTCGGACGACCACAGCAAGCTGCTCTGGGCCTTCGACGACAAGGGTTCCGAATTCTACACGCTGCGCGTCCGCGATCTGGCCGGCGGCAACGATCTGGCGGACAGGGTCCCGGACACCGGCGGCGGCGGTGTGTGGGATGCCGGCAATGACGGTTTTTTCTACACCCGCCTCGACCCCAACCACCGTCCTTCCAAAGTGCTGTTCCATGCGCTTGGCGACGGTCGTGAAAACGACCGGCTGATCTACGAGGAGACCGATCCCGGCTTTTTCATGGATGTCGGCGGCACGCGCTCCAACGAGTGGATCATGATCGGCATCAACGACCATGAGACCTCGGAATACCGTATCATGAGCGCCAACGATCCGTTCGCAGAGCCGAAGCTGGTTGCGGCGCGCCAGACGGGCCTGCAGTACGAACTCGAGGAAGGCGGCGACATCTTCTTCATCCTCACCAATGCCGATGGCGCCAAGGACTTCAAGATCATGACTGCGCCGGCCCATGATCCGGTGCGCGCCAATTGGCAGGAACTAGTGCCGCACGAAGCGGGCCGGCTGATCCTTTCGGTGATCGGCTTCAAGGACCACATGGTCCGGCTCGAGCGCAAGGAAGGCCTGCCGCGCATCGTCGTGCGCGACCGCAAGAGCGGCGAGGAGCACCTGATCTCCTTCGACGAGGAAGCCTTCTCGCTCGGCCTGTCCGGCTCCTACGAATACGACACCGAGATCATGCGCTTTTCCTATTCGTCGATGACGACCCCCGCGCAGGTCTTCGATTACAACATGCGCACCCGCGAGCGGGTGCTGCTCAAGACCCAGGAAGTGCCGTCCGGCCACGACCCGGAGCACTACGTCACGCGCCGGCTGATGGCGCCTGCCGCCGACGGCGAACTGGTGCCGATCTCGCTCCTCCATCACCGCGACACACCGCTCGACGGGTCCGCCCCTTGCCTGCTTTACGGCTACGGATCTTACGGCATAGCCGTACCCGCCGCGTTCAACACCAATCTGTTTTCGCTGGTCGACCGCGGCTTTGTCTACGCGATAGCCCATGTTCGCGGCGGCAAGGACAAGGGCTATGGCTGGTACGACGACGGCAAGCGGGCGAACAAGATGAACACGTTCACCGATTTCATCGCGGTCGCCCAACACCTCGTCGCCGAACGCTATACACAGCATGACCGCATCGTTGCGCAGGGCGGTTCGGCCGGCGGCATGCTGATGGGCACGGTCGCCAACATGGCGCCGCAATGCTTCGGCGCCGTCGTCGCCGAGGTTCCCTTCGTCGACGTGCTCTCCACCATGCTCGACGCCAGCTTGCCGCTGACGCCGCCGGAATGGCCGGAATGGGGCAATCCGATCGCGTCGGCGGAGGATTACCGGACCATCGCCGCCTACTCGCCCTACGACAATGTCGCCGCACTCGACTATCCGCCGATCCTGGCACTGGCCGGCCTGACCGACCCGCGCGTCACCTATTGGGAGCCGGCCAAATGGGTGGCGCGGCTGCGCGACCGCAAGACGGGTGAAAATCCGGTGCTGTTCAAGATCAACCTGGATTCAGGCCATGCCGGCGCCTCCGGCCGGTTTTCAAGACTGGAGGAAATCGCCTTCACCTATGCCTTCGCGCTCAAGGTGACGGGCAAGGCCGAGCTTGCGGCGTGAACATCGGCGGATGAGCGGTCATTGTCTTCCGTTCCGCGACGTGGCTTCATTGGCGGTGAGAGTTGCGGAGCCCACCAATGATCGATCTCGCCACGTTGATAGCTTATGTCGCGGTTGTGCTTGGCTTTGTCTTCATCCCGGGTCCCGCCACTCTTCTGACGGTGGCGCGGGCAACCAGTTCCGGAACCAGGGTGGGCATTGCGACCGGCGCCGGGATCGCGGCCGGCGACGTGGTTCACACCTTCATGGCGATCGTCGGCATTTCGGCGATCATTGCCACGTCGGCGGCGCTTTTCAGCATCGTGAAGTACATCGGCGCAGCCTACCTCATTTATCTCGGCATTCGCGCGATCATCGAGAAAACGCCGGCCTATCCGGCCGCCGGCGCACTTGCGATCCCCGCTGCCAAAGCATTTCGGCAGGCTGTTTTGACCGAGGTTCTCAATCCCAAGACCGCGCTTTTCTTCCTCGCATTTCTTCCGCAGTTCGTGCGGCCTGAAAACGGATCGGTGATGCTTCAACTGGCGATATTGGGCGTCATCTTTGTTCTGTTGGGCCTCGTCAGCACGGTGGTTTTCGCCGTGGCTGCGGGCGGCCTCGGTGCATTCCTGCGCCGAAACCCGACGGTGCTGAGATGGCAAGGCAAAGCTGTCGGCGGTATCTATTGCGCCTTAGGCATCCGGCTGGCGCTGCAACAGCGCTAGGGTCTCGACAGGCGACGAGCCGTACGAGGCTTCGGATAATGGGCAGGCACAGCTGATTTTCCGCTCGCAATTGCAAAGGCCGCGCGCTACCCAGTGCGCGGCCTTTTCACAGCCGCGCCAACACACAATCACCCAAGGATCTGCCATGTTGCTCGTCGATGTCTATCTCGACAAATCGCCCATCCAGGGCATCGGCGTCTTTGCCAAGAACCACATTGCCCGCGGCACGCTGGTCTGGAAGCTCGACCCGAAATACGACCGGCGCATCGAGGTAGCGGCCTACGAGCGGGAAACCGGGCCGGTCAGAACCTATCTCGACCGCTACGCCTATCCGGACCGGCGCGACCCGAACTACATCGTCTTCGAAGCCGACGATGCGCGTTACATGAACCATGCCGACAGCCCGAATTGCGACGTCTCGCAGCCGGAGGAGACCTATGCCTTGCGCGACATTGCGCCCGGCGAGGAAATGACCTGCGACTACAATCACTTCTTCGAAACCGGCTTCGACTTTCTCGGCGACCGCTGACGCAACGGCCGTCAGCTCGACGGCTTCTTGCGCGCCGGATAGCCGTTGGGGTGCGGCGGCACGGCTTTCAGGTAGGCGGCGATCGCTGCGCGGTCCTCCGGGGTCAGCACGGCCATGTTCCGCTGCACGTCGACCATTGCGCCGCCGACCGTATCGAAATCCGGCGTGAAGCCGGTTTCGAGATAGTTGGCGATGTCGGCCTCGGACCAGTTCGCGATGCCGCCCTCGCCCGACGTGATGTTCGGCACGATGCCGCTGCCTTCGGCGGCGGCCGCCCCTGCCAGCCATTGGCGCTTCCTGGTGCCGCCGGCAAGATCCCGCGGCGTGTGGCATTCGCCGCAATGGCCGGGGCCTTCGACCAGATAGCGGCCTGTCACCACCGGATCCGGTGTGCCGTCGGGAAAGGAAACGACCGGCTGGTCACTCAAATAGAGCAGCTTCCACAAGCCAAGACCGCGTCGGACGTTGAAGGGAAACCCCAGCGAATTGGCGGGCGCCTTGCCGGCGACCGCGGGTAACGTCTTCAGGAATGCATAGAGATCGGCAATGTCGGCCGGCTTCATGCGCGCGTAGGAAGTATAGGGAAATGCCGGATAGAGATGCTCGCCCGACGGTGACACGCCCTTCAGCATGGCGTTGGCAAGATCCTCGACCGACCAGGCGCCGATGCCGTCCCTGGTATCCTGCGATATGTTCGGCGGCACAAAGGTGCCGAATGGCGTCTTGAGTTCAAGGCCGCCCGCCAGCTGAAGGCGGGCGTCGCCTTGCGAGCCAGGCTTGGCATGACAGGATGTGCAGCCGCCGGCGTAGAAGATGCGCTTGCCCCTGGCGGCGTCGCCGGGACCAAGCTCAGCCAGCGTTGCGGCATCGAGCCTGACCGGAGCCGACAGGAACCAGCCGGCAATCGCGGCCGCCCCGCCCAGAACGAGGGCGCCGCCGACAAGTTTCTTCAGCAAGCGCATTGCCCGCTATCAGCCTTTTTTCACCCTGTAGTTTTGATGACAGTTGCCGCAGCCGCCGCCGATGGTGTTGAACTGCGCCTTCAACGCGTCGGCATCCGCAGGTGCTGCGGCGACCGCCGCCTTGACGTCGGCGAGGTACTTGCCTTCAGCCGTCTTGAAGCCGGCCATGTCCTGCCAGATTTTTGGGGACGCCGTGGTGTCGCCGGTGTCGCTGCCCGCCGGGAAAAGCGTGTCGACGCCGGCATGGAATTTCTCGGCATTGACCTGCAGTGCCTGCAACGCCGTCAGCACCGAAGCTGCGTCGTAGGGCGTCTCGCCCTTGACCACTTTCGACAAGCCGGCGGCGATCTTGCCACGTTCCTTCATCAGGGCCTGCCGGTCGGCTACCGGGTCGGCAAATGCCGCCGAGCCGGCGAAGGCGAGCATCGAGATGGCGAGGATAAGCTTTCTCATTCACTTGGCTCCATGTTGAAGGCAATTCAGGATGCGGCCCCACTCCGATGACAAACGGCAAGGATGGCTTAAAAATTCCGACGCTTCGCCTCACGCTTGCGTGAAATTTTTGCAGCTGTCGTTCTGATGCTGAAAAAGAAAAGCCCCGGTTCTGCCGGGGCTTTCTGGAACGGATCAGGCCTTTTCGTAGAGCTCGAGCACATAGTCCCAGTTGATGAGACTGTCGACGAAGGCTTCGAGGTATTTCGGCCGGGCGTTGCGGTAATCGATGTAGTAGGAATGTTCCCAGACATCGACGCCGAGGATCGGGGTCGCGCCATGGACGAGCGGGTTCTCGCCGTTCGGCGTCTTCGAGATCGCCAGCTTGCCGTCCTTGACCGAGACCCAGGCCCAACCCGAACCGAACTGGGTGGTGCCGGCGGCGATGAAGTCGGCTTTGAACTTGTCGTAGCCACCAAGATCGCTGTCGACCGCCTTTTGCAATGCGCCCGGCAGCTTGTTGCCACCGCCGCCCTTCTTCATCCATTTCCAGAAATGGATGTGATTGTAGTGCTGGGCGGCATTGTTGAAGAGGCCCGCATTCTTGCCGAAGGACTGTTTGACGGCCTCTTCGACCGACAAATCGCCCATGCCCGCCTCGGCGGCCAGCTTGTTGCCGTTGTCGACATAGGCCTTGTGGTGCTTGTCGTGATGATATTCCAGCGTTTCCTTGGACATGTAAGGCTGCAAGGCCTCGTAATCATAGGGCAAGGCGGGCAATTCAAAAGCCATCGGTCGTACTCCCTCGTGGAAAAATCCGGTGTCGATACCGGACTAACATAGGACTGGATTGGTCTGGAACAACTCCGGAAACGAAGCGCCGGCCGCTTTTTAGCGGGTCAGCCGGGCGAAGTCGAATGCGCCCATTCCCAATAGAGTTCGCGCGCCTTCTTGGCCACCGGTCCGGGCTGCAGATTGCGATCCTCGATACGGGTGACCGGCACGACTTTCGAGTGGTTTCCGGTCGAGAAGATTTCGTCCGCCTCCAGGAAATCGCGGATCGACAGCGTCTTTTCCGTCGTCGTGAAACCGTATTCGCCTAGCAGGGCCATGGTGCGCGCGCGGGTAATGCCGGACAGGAAGGTGCCGTTCGGCGCCGGCGTCAGGACATGGCCGTCCTTGACCAGAAAAATATTCGAGGTGCCGGTCTCGGCGACATTGCCCAGCATGTCGAGCACGAGCGCATTGTCGAAGCCGCGCATCTTGGCTTCGAGGATGGAACGGCCGTTGTTGGGATAAAGGCAGCCAGCCTTGGCGTTGGTCGGCATGGTCTCGATGGTCGGGCGCCGGAACGGCGAAACCGTCACCGAAAACCGCGCCGGCGAGATCATCGGCGATTCGTAGAGGCAAAGGCAGAAACGCGTCGAGGCCGGGTCGGCCGGCACGCCCATATAGCCGCCATGCTCGGCCCAATACATCGGCCTGATATAGACCGCCGTGTTGCCGTCGAACTTCTTCAGCCCGTCCCAGGTCAGGCCGACGATCTTGTCGGTGCTCATCGTCGGTTTCAGGCCGAGCGCGATCGCCGAGGCATTTACCCGCGCTGCATGGCGATCGAGATCGGGAGCGACGCCCTCGAACCAGCGGGCGCCGTCGAACACGCTGGTGCCGAGCCACATGGCGTGGCTGCGCGGCCCTAGAATGGCAACGTTGCCCTCGTACCAGTCGCCGTCGACGAAGGTCCATGTCGCGGATTGCGCCGCAGTCGCCAGTGTCATTGCCAGGTTCCGTTCGATGCTTGTTGCGGCGCATTGGAAGATGCTTTGGCGGCCGCCGTCAACCGGCTTGGCTGAGATTTGTTGAGGCCAGCGGGCTGGCGGACTGCAATCAGCGCTTGCGCCATGCCTTACGCGGCCTCAAAACTGTCGAATGCAGTTCGCGGCTTACGTTTTCGACGCCTATGGCACGCTGTTCGACGTGCATGCGGCCGTGCGCCGTCACGCCGACCAGATCGGGCCGGACGGCCAGTTGCTGTCCGATATCTGGCGCGCCAAGCAGCTGGAATATTCCTGGGTCAGGACGCTGATGGGGGCCTATGCCGATTTCTGGCAGCTCACCGAGCAGGCCCTCGACTTCGCCCTGCGCAAGGTTCCATCCGCGGATGCCGGGCTGAGGGCGAAGCTGCTCGAGGCCTATTGGCGGCTGGACTGCTATCCGGAGGTGCCGGCCGTGCTCAAGGCGCTCAAGGCATCGGGGGCAAGGCTGGCGATCCTGTCCAACGGTTCGCCTGAGATGCTGCAAGCGGCCGTCAAATCCGCCGCGCTCGACCAGGTCCTGGACGACGTCTTTTCCGTCGACAGCGTCAGGCGCTTCAAGACCGATCCGTCGGTCTACGACATGGTCACCACGGGATGGCGCCTCTATCCGGGCGCTGTCTCTTTCCAGTCATCCAACCGCTGGGACGTCGCCGGCGCCACCAAATTCGGCTTCAGGACGGTGTGGATCAACCGCGCCAATCAGCCAGAGGAATACCGGGATTTTCCACCGGCCCTGATCCTGCCGTCCCTTGAAGGTCTGGTCGCCGGGGGGTGACACCGGAAATGTTGCGTCGGCGCAACAGTGACGATCCAGTCACAGCTTTGCCTTTGTTTGTCCACCCTGCGGCCAGAATTGGAACCGCCTATCGCGCCGGGCATTGCTCGGGCAACCGCGCGCAACCGGACGCATTTATGCTTTGTTGCGATTTGAGACTTAAAAAAGGCAATCATGTTCACACCCCCATCGTCCTCTTTTCGCCTGAGCCGTCGCGGTTTTCTCAACGCAGCAGCCCTTGGCGCCGCCTCGGTCGCGGTCTCCAGTTGCACCACGCTGTCGCAACAACCGGTCGAGCCGCCGCCGCCGACCTATGTCGAGCCGGCGCTCGGCGACTATGTGACGATGTATGGGCCGATGTCGGATGGCGGCTTCGAGCTGCCGGCCATACCGGTCGACAAGATCGACCCGCAGTTCCTGCGCCAGATCGTGGACGATCCGACCGGGCAGCAGCCGGGTACCATCGTCGTCGACACCACCAATCACTTCCTCTATCTGGTGCGCCCGGGCGGCCAGGCGATCCGCTATGGCGTCGGCCTCGGCCGCGCCGGCTTCGAATGGTCGGGCGATGCGGTGGTCCAATGGAAGCAGAAATGGCCGAAATGGACGCCGCCGGACGACATGATCGCCCGGCAGCCGGAGTTGAAGCCGTACAGCGCCGACAATGGCGGCATGCCCGGTGGGCTCAAGAACCCGCTTGGCGCACGGGCGCTTTATCTCTTCCAGGGCAACCAGGACACGCTCTACCGCTTGCACGGTTCGCCGGAATGGCGGTCGATCGGCAAATCGGTGTCGTCGGGCTGTGTTCGCCTGATGAACCAGGACATTATCGATCTCTACGACCGAGTGCCGAACAAGACCCCGGTCGTGGTGACGGCCGACATCGGCCAGCCGATGGTGGCGACAGCAAACCGCAAAGCCATCCCGATCGACGCCGGCGTGCCGGAAGGATCGATCCTGCTCGGCCCGATAAAATCGGTGACCAACTCGATCTTCTGAGCTGGGCGAAAAGCGCGGGGGCGGAATTGCTCACGGCTCCTGCTGGTTTTGCCGAGCGTCGGCTTGCCCGTTCCGGTGCCCGCCTTCAGGTGCGGTGTTTAAGCCAAGCAGCGGATTTTGCCGCGCTCTGTGCAGACGCCGCCGGTGGACAGATCATGACCCAAATCCGTCTTCCGAAGGCCAAGCGGTCGGATGACCGCTTTGCGCCCGATGTCGGACGTTGAGGTTGGCTTGTGCGTGAGCTGAAAGCGGACATTCTGATGGGGTCGAAGAACGCCCGAAGGGCGACCCCTAGCTGACATTTGCCTCAGATATTTTCCGGCGTGACTATTTCGAAAGGAATTGACCGCTGAAGGGTGGCGAACGGTGCTTGTGGTCCAATGACATCAATCATGGTTTGGACAAGAAAGGCCGAGGTTGCGTCGAGCGGATGACAGAGAGCTGCAGTGATCAACCCTTCAGACAGTCCCTTTCGGGTTTCGGGTCCAATATCACGGCAAACCAGCTTGATCCCCGAACGCTTCTCGAGAGTTGCCTCCCTTAGCGCACGGAGGACGCCGGTTATTCCGCCGCCGACGATCAGAATGCCCACAAGGTCGTCAGTCGCCTTCAGCAACTCGGCCACCATGCGGTACGCCTCACTCGATTCCTCATGGGTCGGACGACTTTCCTCCACTGTTAGCCGCGGAGCATGCTCGCGCAAATAGGACCGGAAGCTGGCGTCTGCGACGTCCTGGCATTGATAGCGGTGGTTCCCTATGAACACCGCAATGCGACCAGGGCCATGTGTGGTCTGGGTGATCAGGAAGGCTGCGGTGCGCCCCAGCTTCCAGTTATCGGTGCCTACATACGCCGCCCGTTCCGGCGCTGATTGGTCGGTAATGTAAGAGACGACGGGTTTCCCGATCTCCTTCAGAGAACGGATGGCCTGGCCAATGATCGGATGATCTGCGGCGACCACAGCGACAGCGTCGCACGACTCGCCGAGCGCGACGAGGCGGCTCGAGATCGTCTCCGGTGTCAGCAGATCCACAAAGTCGATAACCGGCTCGATCACCTCGTCCCGGCGATCGCGACAGGCGGCAACGATTTTCTTGCCGAACAGCTGGTAGAGATCGCGAGTGGACTGCTGAAGTAGGAAACCCAACCGATAATGCGGCGATATCTGACGGGCTCGGTTATCAATCGCGCCGATGCCGTAGAACCCTATTTCTTCAGCCGCGCTTTGAACGCGCTGGATGGTTTTCGGACGTACGGAAACCGAGCCACTCAGAATTCTGTTTACGGTCGCTGTGGATACGCCTGCGGCAATAGCGAGATCGCGAATTGTCGGCCGAGTCATGAACCTCACCTTCGTTTGTATCATGATGATTGAGCCGAAATGATACAAATGTCATTTTGATATTATTTTCGACTACTACAAATATCAACCCTCCGATATGAAATGTGCCAGCTAGGGATATGATCTGATGATGGCTCCCGGCGGCTAGACCCACACGCTCAAGACTGATCCGGGCACGGAGGTGCTGTTACGATGGATGACCTTCAGTATGGGACACGCGACAAGCGCGGCAATTGGGCGCCGCACCGCCGCGCCGAACCGGCGCCGTTGTGGCATCGTCCGTTCAATGCAAGAAAGGTCATCGCCTGGCTCCCTGATTTTTTTTGGCCGTGGAATGCTTTCCACATCGCCACATCGCTCCTCTGGGTGAATTTTCTCATCCCGAACTGGCAGAGCCTGGCAAGCTTGTCGGTGCTCAACTATTTTTGGCTTTACGGTCTGAACGCCCCCGGCATTTTCCTGTTTTATGGCTTCTTCGAGCTGCGCTTCTACGTTCATCGCCGGCAGGGCACGCGCTTCAAATACAATGCCAAATTTCCGTCTGATGTGCCGTCCGATGTTTTCTGGTTCCAGCGCCAGAACCTAGACAATTTCCTGCGGTCCTTCTTTGTCACCATTCCGCTGTGGACGGTGGTCGAAATCGTGATGCTGTGGGTCTACGCCAACAGCTGGGCGGTCTGGCTGCCCTGGACGACCAATTGGCTCTACTTGTCTTTCCTGGTGTTGCTCGCGCCGTTTGTTCACGAGGTTTATTTCTTTCTGCTGCACCGCGCGATCCACTGGCCACCTGTCTATAAGTGGGTCCATTCGGTTCACCACAATTCGATCAACCCCAGCCCATGGTCGTCTCTTTCCATGCACCCCGTGGAAGGCTTCCTGTATCACGCCGAGGCGTGGCTGCACCTGCTGATCCCGTCCAACCCGGTCTGCGCCTATTTCACGCTGCACGGCGCCGGCTTTGGCGCGGTCAACGGTCATCTTGGCTTCGAAACGTTTGAACTGACCGACAAGTTGAATCTCGATAGCCACTCTTATGTGCATTACCTGCACCACAAGTACTTCGAGGTGAACTATGGCGGAGACGGTCTCGTGCCGCTCGATAGGCTGTTCGGTACCTGGCACGACGGCAGCAAGGAGGCCGACGACGCGATGAAGGCGCGCTTCCTCAAAAAGAAAGAGAAGCTACGCGCCAAGCAGCAAGCCCCTGGGGCAGGCTCGGGTATGCCGGCGGAGTGACGAAAGGCATCAGCGCCTATGAGGAGAGGGCGCGGGGCAGCAGAACTTAATTTGAACACCTGCAGAGCGGGTGAAACCTGGGAGGACTACTGTGAAGCTTTTAAAGACACTCATATCGGCAACGGTTCTGACTGCATTCAGCACCGGGGTGACACTTGCCGCCAACATCTTCGTGATCGGCGGCAAGCCGGACGATCCGTTTTGGTCGATCGTCAAGCGGGGCGCCGAAGACGCCGGCAAAGTGGTCGAGGCCCAGGGCGGTAAGGTCACTTGGCTCGGTCCCCAGAACTATGACAATCTGGGTGTGGATGCTGCCGAGCTGATCCGGCAGGCCATCGACCAGAAAGCCGATGCCATTGTCGGTCCGGACTGGGTGCCAGAAGCAATGGATCCTGCGTTCAAGGCCGTCAAGGATGCCGGCATTCCACTGGTCATCTACAATGCTGGCGGGTTGAAGGCGGCCGATCGCCTCGGCGCGCTGAACTACGTCGGCTCTGACGACTACAAGGGTGGCGTCGCGGGCGGCGAGTACCTGGCCAAAGCCGGCAGCAAGAAAGGCGTCTGCATCAACACCCTCCCGGGTGCCGCCAATATCGAAGCTTATTGTGGTGGCTTCAAAGAGGGGATGAAGAATGGCGGCGGCGAGGCCGACGTGTTGCCCTTGCCCGCCACGTCGTTCGGTTCAGCTACAGCTGTTGCGCAGGCTGTGAAGGCCTATTTGCTGCAGCACTCGGACGTGACCGCCGTGTTCACCATCGGTAACGTTGACGCCAACTCCGCCATGAACGGCCTCACCCAGGCCGGAAAAAGTGATAAGGTTCATCTCTGCGGCATCAACTTCGACGAGACCATCCTGAACAACATCAAGGATGGGAAACAGGCCTGCGCGATTGATCAGCAAGGCTACCTGCAGGGCTACCTCGCCGTGGCGATCCTGAACGGCAATGTAAACTACGGCCTCACCGTGCCCACTCGTGAGATCCTGACTGGACCCGGCATCATCGATAAGGCTTCCGTAGATGCTACCATCGCTGGTGTGAAAGCCGGGACGCGATAGCCCTTTGTTCAGTGCCGCCCTCGCATGGAGCGGGGGCGGCCATTCCATCTCCCTGCGGCGGCCTCATCGTGGCTGGCCGCCCGCTCGCGGATTACCCAATGGCACATCCCGTGACTTCCACATCGATCCCGGCGGCGGACCCCACGCGGTCCGGACTCGCCCTCGGCCGGCTGGCGCGTCGACCAGAGTCGGGCTCATTCCTCGGCCTGGTCGCGGTTCTGCTTTTCTTTGGCCTGTTCGGCGGAAGCGGCTTCCTATCGGCAGCCGGCACGGCCAGCTGGTTGAACATCGCGTCCGAGATTGGGATCATCGCAATGCCGATAGGGTTGCTGATGATCGCCGGGGAACTCGACATCTCGGTCGGCGCCGTGATCCCCGCAGCGTCGCTTACCGCTGCCATCATCTCGGGTCACTATGGGCTGCCCGACTGGCTTGGCATAACGGCCGCGCTTGGCCTCGGCCTCGCTGTCGGCCTCCTCAACGGGCTCTTCGTGACGAGAACGACCATCCCGTCACTCATAATCACAATCGGCACCATGTTCCTCACGATGGGCCTGACGCTAGGTCTCACCGTCAAGATCGCCGGCAGCACCGGCGTGTCACTGGTGCCAGACCCGCTTACCAAGGCAATCTTCGGCGACTATCTCGGCGGCATGTTCCAAGTCACGATCCTGTGGTGGGTGCTGTTCGTGATTGGCCTGTTCTGGCTGTTGCACATCTCCCCACTGGGCAACTGGATCTATGCACTCGGTGGCGACAAGGAAAGTGCGCGCAACGTTGGCATTCCGACCAAACGGCTGACCATCGGCCTGTTCATGCTATCCGGCTTCAATGCCGCTTTCGTCGGGGTCAGCGAGGTGATGGTCTATCAGAGTGCGCAGGTTCTGGCTGGTCAGTCCTTTATCTTCAATTCCATCATGTGTGTGGTCATCGGGGGCGTTCTGCTCACGGGTGGCTTTGGCTCGATCGTTGGCATCGTGTTTGGCACGATTACCTTCTCGATCGTGAACCAGGGCATCTACTTCACCAGCCTGGATCCCAACATCGGAAGCATCATAATCGGCGCGCTTCTTTTGATCGCGGTGCTGACAAACGACACCTTCCGGCAATTGGCACTCAGCTATTCTTCGAAGAGAGGAAAGCAGCCATGATGGACGTGATCAAATCCGTACTGCGTCGTCCCGAAGCCGGCTCGATCCTCAGTCTTATTGGCGTGGTGTTGTTCTTCGTTCTATTCGGCGGCGCCCACCTGGGTACGCTCGTTGGCGCGGCGAGTTGGGTCAATTTCGCGGCCAATCTCGGCATCGTCGCCATTCCCGTCGGGCTGCTGATGATCTCAGGTGAACTAGACATTTCCATCGGCGCTCTGATCCCAGTTGGTTCGATGACAACTGCCATACTCACCGGTTACTACGGACTGCCAATAGGGGTAGGGATAGCTGGAGCGCTGGCAGTCGGCGTGGCGGTAGGCCTGGTCAACGGTCTGCTGACGATCCGTACCTCCGTGCCCTCGCTCATCATTACTCTGGCCACCCTGGTCGCCATGCAGGGGGTGGTGCTCAGTGCTTCGGTGCTTCTGACCGGTAATGCCAGCGTTGCCCTGACCGCACCGGATTGGGCCAAATTCCTCTTCGGCCAGTTGATCGGCGGCAGTCACCAGGTCATCATAATCTGGTGGGTCGCCTTCGCTGTTGTCACAGGCTTCGTTCTGCACAAGACCCGTTACGGGAACTGGCTATTTGCAATGGGCGGCGACCGCGTCAGCGCCCGCAACGCCGGCATTCCGACAGACCGCGTGACCATTGCGTTGTTTGTGTTGTCCGCGGTCAGCGCCACCTTTGTCGGGATCTGTCAGGCGATCCTGTTCAATTCCGCCCAGGTCTCCGGTGGCATGAGCTTTATCTTCAACGCCATCGTGTCCGTGGTCGTGGGCGGCGTGCTGCTGACCGGCGGTTTCGGGTCGGTCGTGGGTATCTTCGTCGGCACCATCACCTTCGCCATCGTCAGCCAGGGCATCTATTTCACCCAGATTGACCGAAACTGGTCGAATCTGATCATCGGCGTGATGCTTCTGGTGGCGGTGATGATGAACCAGTCCTTCCGCGACCTGGCTCTGTATTTCAGGCCGCGGCGCGAGCGAAGCGTGCCGCGGGAGCCAGCAAACCCATGAAAAATGATCTGCTACAGCAGCTAAGCAATGGGCTCGCATCGATTAACGAGCATCGACCTTCAATTTCCTCGCCGATCAACAGTGTCAGGCCAGCCGGATCGCAGATGGGAGATGTGCCCGCCATGAACGACAAACCTGCCATTCTAGAACTGAGGAACGTCAACAAGTCCTTCGGACCAATCGACGTCCTGCACGATATTTCGCTGAGGGTACGCGCCGGCGAAGTGCTTTGTCTGCTCGGTGACAACGGCGCCGGCAAATCAACTCTCATCAAAACGCTCGCCGGTGTCCACAAACCCACCAGCGGCCAGATACTGATGGACGGTCAGCCGGTTACCTTCTCTGGACCTCGGGAGGCCCAGGCACAAGGAATCGCCACAGTGCACCAGTTCGGCGGCACCTTCCCGCTGATGAGCATCGGGCGGTCCTTCTTCGTCGGCGTAGAGCCGACCAAAGGCTGGGGACCGTTCAAGATCTACGACCGCAAGCGCGCCAACGAAATCGCAGTGAAAGCGGTACGCGATTTCGGAATCACCCGCATCGATGACGGTGACCGCCTGGTTGGGGGACTGTCCGGCGGCGAGCGCCAGTCGCTCGCCATTGCCCGTGCTGTGTATTTTGGAGCGCGCTTACTGATCCTGGACGAACCGACCGCAGCGCTCGGCGTCAAGCAGGCCTCGCACGTGCTGCGTATCGTCAACGAGGCGAAGAGGCGCGGCCTGGCCGTGGTCTTCATCACCCACCAGGTCATGCACGCCATGGCCGTCGGCGATCATTTCGCGGTGCTGATCCGCGGCGCCATCGCCGCCGATTTCCGCAAAGGCCAACGGTCCCGCGAGGAGATCACAGATCTGATGGCAGGCGGCGAGACCATGGCCGACCTCGAAGCCCAGGTCGAGGGTTACATGGCCGAGCATGAAGGCCATCCGCCGTCCCTCCAGGTGTTGGGAGGCCCAGCCGCTCAGTAGATTTCTTAAAAGGCGCCAACCAGGCGTGGCTCCATGCCGCTGAGTTGGCCGTTGCCCTAATCCGAAGAGCAAAAGCAGGACACAAATGACAATCCGCATTGCAGTGATCGGCGCCGGTTTGATGGGCGCGGATCATGCCAAGATAGTTGCCGAGGAACTGCCCGGCGCAACCCTGCAATTGGTCTGCGACATGGATGAGCAGCGCGCTCGTTCTGTTGCCGGCGCGTATGGCGCTATCGACATTGCCACTGACCCCCAGTGCGCCATCACGCGGCAAGACGTGGACGCCGTGATCATTGCGAGTCCCGATTTCACGCATGCGCCGCTTTCGATGGCCTGCATAGCCGCCGGCAAGCGCGTCCTATGCGAAAAACCGCTGTCACAAGCATCGGCTGACTGCATCGCGGTGATGGAAGCCGAACAGAAAGCGGGGGCGAAATTCGTCCAGCTCGGCTTCATGCGGCGTTACGACCGCTCCTATCAGGAAATGAAGCAGGCGCTCGATAATGGTCATCTCGGTCGGGCGCTGATGATGCACAATTTTCACCGCAATGTTGAAACGCCTGCGGCCGACTTCACCGGCGCGATGGCTATCACCAATTCGGCCCCGCACGAATTCGACGTCGTGCGTTACGTGCTCGGCACCGAATATGCTGCCATCTCTGCATTCCAGCCAAGCCGCTCGGACGCGCGTGTGGCACCTGTCGTCATGGTGCTGGAAACGGTGGATGGGCAGCTCGTCAACATTGAGATCAACAACAACGCCGCCTATGGCTATGACGTTCGCGCCGAGCTGATTGGCGAGAACGGCGCCGTGGCAACCAACAACGTTGCCTACACCCGCACGGAGGCAGCGCTTACCCAAAGCACAAGCTACGACGCCGACTGGCGCACCCGCTATTACGATGCCTATCGCCGCCAGAACCGCGACTTCCTTCGCTTCGTCATGACTGGTGAGTTCCCCGCGACCGCCTCGGACTGCTGGGACGGCTACTGCGCCGCCGTCGTTGCCGAGGCCGGCGTGGTAGCGCTGAAGGAAGCCCGTCGTACGCCTGTCCAGATGATTGCAAAGCCGGAGTTCTACGCGTGAAGCTGGGTTTCGTTTCAGACAGTCTCGGCAATCTGCCGTTCGACGCGGTGCTTGATCATGCGCAGCGCATGGGGGTATCCGGCATCGAGGTGAACACTTGCGGCTGGTCGACCGCCCCGCATTTCCGGCTTTCGTCCATGCTGGGTAACAGGGAAGCGCAGAAGCGGATTGCTGCAGCCTTCGAGGAACGCGGCCTGGAGATCATAAGCCTCAACGCCAACGGCAATCCGCTGCACCCAACTGATCCGGCCCAGGGCCAAGGGTTGAAAGACACGATCCGCGTGGCCGGCGAGATGGGCATTCGCACCGTCTGCACCATGAGCGGTCTGCCGGCCGGCAGCGCTAGCGACAGCATGCCGAACTGGGTCGTCTCGTCCTGGCCGCCGGAAACGCAGACCGTCCTGAAATATCAGTGGGAAGAGAAGCTGATCCCGTTCTGGACCGGGATCGTGGCGCTGGCGAAAGAAAACCGCGTCGAGCGCATTGCGCTCGAGCTGCATGGCAATCAGTGCGTGTACAACGTGCCCTCGCTCCTGAAGCTTCGAGCAGCGGTAGGACCTGTCGTGGGCGCCAATCTGGACCCGTCGCACCTGTTCTGGATGGGTGCTGATCCCCTCGCTGCTGCCGAAGCGCTGGGCGCGGCCGTTTATCATGTCCATGCCAAGGACACGATGCTGAACCGGCCAGTCCAGGCAACGACCTCGCTGCTTGAGAATGGCAACCTGATGGACATTCCGGCCCGCTCGTGGAGCTACATCACGCTCGGGTTCGGCCATGGTGAGGAGTGGTGGCGGCAATTCTGTTATCGGCTCAAGATGGCTGGCTACGACGGCTGGCTTTCCATCGAGCACGAGGACGTATTTCTGAACTCGCTGGAGGGGCTCGAAAAATCCGTCGCGCTCCTCCAGAGCGTGATGCCGTCAGCTCCCGCAGACTTCAAACCGCAAGATATCTGAGGAGGGATTCAATGCCCTGGGTTGACGCTTGTGCCGCTGACGAAATCGAAGCCGAGGAAGCCAAGCGCTTCGAGAATGGCGGCCGTACCTTCGCGATCTTCCGCAACGACGCGGATGAATACTATTGTACAGACGGGCTTTGCACGCATGAGAAGATCCACCTCGCCGACGGTCTTGTCATGGGTAATACGGTTGAGTGCCCCAAGCATGCTTCCGTTTTCGACTTCACGACTGGCGAAGTAGAGACGCCCCCGGCCTGCGAGAACCTCAAAACTTACAAGACGAAGGTCGAGAACGGCCGCGTCATGGTCGAGGTTTGAGCCATCATGAGCCAACCCTTCCAGTTGGCCGCCTGCGCCGAGATGCTTTGGCTTGATCGTCCGATGGCTTGGCGCGTCGCACGTCTGCATGAGATGGGTTTCGGCGTCGGATTGTGGAATTGGCCGGACCATGACCTCGCAGCGCTCGAGAAGTCGGGGGCGACCTTCACGATCATGAACGGCTACCTCGAAGGAAGGCTCGCCGACGACGAGGGCGCCGACATGCTCTTGAAGTCCGCCCTGGAGACCGCAAGAGTCGGAAAGCGCCTCGGCATTGCCAGGCTCAACCTGCACGGCACCGGTCTCGGCGAAGGCGGTATTCCTATTGTGAAGTCCGAACTCGAGACCGGCCTCATGTGGCTGAAGGCGCGGGACACCTTGAACTGTATCTGCGACATGGCCGAGGCCGAACATGTCGTCTTCACGCTTGAAAACCTGAACCTGCTTGACCACCCGGGCTGCCCCTTCGGCTCGACGGCAGCGGTGCTGGCATTGGTGTCATCGATCAATAGACCCCAACTGCGGATCAATCTCGACCTCTATCACACTCAGATCGGCGAGGGCGATATCGTGCGCTGGTGTCAGAAATGCCTGCCCTTCATCGGCGAGGTGCAGGTGGCCGATAATCCGGGTCGTTGCGAGCCGGGAACAGGCGAGATGAACTGGCCCAACATCGCGAGAGCTCTGTTCGACATGGGGTATCGCGGGCCGGTGGGTCTGGAAGCCTTTGCCCAAAACGATCCGGAGGCAGCGCTGGTCGCTTTCCGGCGGGCTTTTACGGTGTGAGCCATGCGGGGATGCTCATCGGCGCGATGCGGGGCGGGCGTCATGATCAAGGGCGGCCCTGTCCGACCATGCTTTCCGATCGAGCGCTGCTCGCAGATTCCTTTCAAGTCCACCTGACCTGCAGTGGAGGCTGATTATGGCCATGTATCACAACCGTCCTCATGTCGAGGATATCCGAAAGATGAAGAGGAATGGACAGAAGATATCCATGCTCTTCGTCAGCACGCCCGACGAGGCAGCCGCCGCTGCCGCGGCAGGCATTCACATGCTTTCCATCGAGGGCCGATACTTTGACCAGGAAATGCGACAGGCAGCCGGCGACTGTTTCGTTCAAGTCGGTCTGCCTTACGGCGGCTGGGGCAGCTTTGCTGGCCGTCCGCTGGCTACGGCAGAAGACTATCTGCGTGCGGCTTTCCACTTTGCCGGCATTGGTGGCGACGCCTTCTACTGCTCCGCGTCCTACGACATCCAGAAGGCGCTCTGCGACAACCACCTCCCTGTCGTCGGGCATATCGGCCTGATCCCTTCGTACATCACCTGGACCGGTTGGCGCGCAGTCGGAAAGAGCGCGGAAGAAGCGATACGCCTCTGGCGGCACACCCAGAAACTCGAGGAGATTGGTGTCTTCGGGGCGGAACTGGAAGTCGTCCCCGACCGGGTGGCGAAATTCCTGACCGAAAACTCGTCGCTGGTCATGCTTGGCATGGGCGCCGGCAAGCATGCAGATGCGCAATACCTCTTCACAGAGGATGTCTGCGGCTATGGCAAGAATCATAAGCCGCGGCACGGAAAGATTTACCGCAACCTCGGCCCTGAGCTGCAGAAGATCCAGGACGAGCGCGTGGCGGCGTTCAGGGAATACAAAGCCGACGTCGATTCCGGGCGATACCCCGGTTACGAGCACACAGTTCCGATTGGGGGCGCTGACTTCGACAGCTTCATGCGAGCAGCCAAAGGGTGACAACCATGCGTGCGGGGCTATCCGATTCCTCAGGAGCGGGTGTTAGTCAAGTCGAAGTCCGCAACACGAAGGCGCCAACGCTTGCTGAACTCAAAATGCTGATTGCCAAGAGGGAGCTGATCCTTCCGGCGAAGTTGGAAACTCTCGCTCGCGTGATGTTTGCAGAGCCAGACTGCGTTGCCTTCGAAAATTCCGCCTCGATCGCTCGCCGGTGCAACGTGTCAACGACAACCTTATCTCGCCTCGCTCCGCGCCTTGGCTTCAGGTCTTTTAAAGAAATGCAGAACTGCTTCCGAAATCACATCCTTGATCGAAAGGCCCAGCGCAAGCCGAGTTGATAACGCGGCACATCGATCACTGAGAACTCAGATCCGCGCCTCGAGCAAGCCCGCGGGCCAAAGTTCAGTTTTCTAGCCCGGTATTCCCGGAAGCTGCCTTTCCGCTTGCGGCCCAGATCAGACGTTCGGCGCATCGCCGCCAAGCGGCCGCTCTTTCCGCATAGCCGCCGTCCGCTGTCCTCCAGATCTGGCTACTGGCGCTTGATGCCAAGACAGAATTGCCAACACCGATGCCCGCCCTTCGGTCCGATGCCCCTCACCGCCCTCTGGACAGACTGCCCAGTATCCCGCGGACGATCGCCCGTCCGACCGACGAACCGACCGAGCGCACGATGGATTTGATCGCCGCCTCCGCCACGGTCTGACGGTTGGAGGGGCGCGGCGCGCGGCGGCCGCCGGTCGGCTGAGGATCGTCATTGCCGAAGCCGGGAATGGTCCAGCGCGAACGGCCTGCGTCCTGTTGCTGCGCCTGTGCCTCCTGGGCGTCCTTGGCCTTCTTCTGCAGCATCTCGAAGGCCGATTCGCGGTCGATGGTCTGATCGTACTGTCCGGCAACCGGGCTCTCGGTGATCAGCTTGCGGCGCTCGTCGGGCGTGATCGGGCCAAGCCGCGAGGACGGCGGGCGGATCAGCGTTCGCTGCACCATGGAGGGCACGCCCTTGGCTTCCAGCGTCGAGACAAGCGCCTCGCCGGTGCCGAGCTGCGTGATCACGGTTGCGCAGTCGAAATCGGGATTGGGCCTGAACGTCTCGGCCGCCGTCTTGACGGCCTTCTGTTCGCGCGGCGTGTAGGCACGAAGTGCGTGCTGCACGCGGTTGCCGAGCTGGGCCAGCACCGTTTCAGGGATATCCAGCGGATTTTGCGTGACGAAATAAACGCCGACGCCCTTCGAACGGATCAGCCGGACCACCTGTTCGACGCGGTCGATCAGCACCTTCGGGGCGTCGTCGAACAGAAGGTGCGCCTCGTCGAAGAAGAAGACCAGCTTCGGCTTGTCCGGGTCGCCGACCTCGGGCAGTTCCTCGAACAGCTCCGACATCAGCCATAGAAGGAACGTCGCATAGAGTCGCGGATTCATCATCAGCTTGTCGGCGGCGAGCACGCTGATGGCGCCGCGTCCATCGCGCGTGGTGCGCATGATGTCGGCGATCCGCAATGCCGGCTCGCCGAAGAAATTGGCGGCGCCCTGCTGCTCCAGAACCAGCAGCGTGCGCTGGATCGCGCCGACCGAAGGTTTCGTCACATTGCCGTAGCGGGCGCCGATCTCTTCGGCGCGGTCGGCGATATTGGCAAGCAGTGACTGCAGGTCCTTCAAATCGAGCAGCAGAAGGCCTTCCTCGTCGGCGATGCGGAAGGCGATGTTCATGATGCCTTCCTGCGCCTCGGAGAGGTTCATCAAGCGCGACAGAAGCAGTGGGCCCATCTCCGAGATGGTTGCGCGGATCGGGTGGCCCTGCTCGCCGAACAGATCCCAGAAGATGACCGGGAATTCCTGGAATTCATACGGATCGAGCTTGACCTGCTCGGCCCGCTTGACCAGGAAATCCTGCGCTGTGCCCATCATGGCGATACCCGACAGGTCGCCCTTGATGTCGGCGCAGAATACCGGCACGCCGGCATTGGAGAAACCCTCGGCCAATATCTGCAGGGTCACCGTCTTGCCGGTGCCGGTCGCGCCGGTGACCAGGCCGTGACGATTGCCATATTGCAGCAAAAGCTGTTCGGGCCGCTGATAGCTGTCGTCCGGCTTGCGGCTGGCCCCTATGAAGATACTGGTATCGTCGGCCATGTGTCCGGTCTCCGCAAACCTATAGGGTTGAATGCCCTGATCCCTTGAAGAAAAGGGAGCCCCGCCGCAGGTATAGTGAGGCCATTGCGCAGCGACAATGGGCGTTGTCGAAAATGGCTTTTGGAGCTTGCGGAACCTGCCCATGTTTGGCAATCGGTTGACGGTCACAATCACGGAAGGCGCGTTGCACGGGCGTGTGCTGCATTGTGATATCGGGCCGGGGACCGTAGACTGACATAGTCGGCCGCTGCGGCCGCTAGAACGAGGAGAACCGATGGGCGCCGGTGCCTTGACCCAGGATGCCGAACTTCCGAACGTCGACCGGCAACGATGGCTGGCGCTGGCGGAGAAGGCGCTGGCCGGCGGGTCCTTCGAGGAAAAGCTCGTCTCGCATACGGACGACGCCATCCGCATCGAGCCGCTCTACGAGCGTTCGGTAACCGCCGAGCCTGTCGTGCGCGCCAACCCGGGATCACCGTGGATCGTCAGCCAGCGCATCGACGATCCGGACATAGGCCGGGCCAGTGCGCAGGCGCTGGAAGACGTCGCGCAGGGTGCCACCGGACTGTCGCTTGTCTTCGAGGGTGCGCCGAACGCCTTCGGCTATGGCTTGCCGAGGACGGCGGAGGCGCTGGAGGGCGTGCTCGACGGCGTGCCGCTCAACCGCATCCAGATCCGCATCGACGCCCATCCCTGGAGCCGTGCCGTGGCCGACTGGCTGGTGGCGTTTTTGACCAAGCGCCGCTCCGACCCGGCAAAGCTCAACCTCTCCTTCGGCATCGATCCGGCGGCGATATTTGCCGGGACCGGCAGGCTGCGCATGTCGATCGAGGCTTTACAGGCTTCGATGCCGCAATCGCTGGCGCATTTCTTTTCGATGGGTGTGCCCGGCGTGCTGCTGGAAGCCGACGGGCGGGTGTTCCACAATGCCGGCGCCACCGAGGCGCAGGAGCTTGGCACCATGCTCGCCTCGGCCGTCTCCTATTTGAGGCTGTTCGAGAAGGCGCGCCAGCCGCTCGTCTACGCGGCGCCGCATATCGGTTTTGCGCTGAGCGTCGACCAGGACCAGTTCGTGTCGACGGCCAAGGTCAGGGCGTTGCGCAGGCTGTGGGCGCGTGTCCAGGAGGCCTGCTCGATACCGCCCTCCACCGCCAGCATCCATGCCGAAACCTCCTTCCGGATGATGACGACGGCCGACCCGGAAACCAACATCCTGCGCACCACCATCGCCGCTTTCGCGGCTGCCGCCGGCGGCGCGGATTCGATCGCCATCCTGCCGCACACGATCGCGCACGGCCTACCCGCGGGCTTTGCCCGCCGCGTTGCCCGCAACGCGCAACTGATCATGGCCAGCGAAAGCCACGTCGACCACGTCGCCGATCCGGTTTGCGGTTCGGGCGCCGTCGAAGCGCTGACTGCGGAGCTCTGCGCGGCGGCCTGGCAGGAGTTCCAGCAGATCGAGGCGGAAGGCGGCGTGCTGACCAGCCTTGAGCAAGGCCACATCCAGAGGCGCGTCCAGACAGCTTCCGCCCGCCGCAACGCAGCCTACCAGGCGGGCGAACGGGCGATCGTCGGCACGACGCTGCACCCGTCGAAGACCGAGCGTCCGGTCGAGACGCTGGCGGCGGAGCGGCGGCCTGCCTTCACCGAAGGCGTTGCGGTGTGCGAGCCGCTATTTCCGATCCGCATCGATCAGTCGATCGGAGCCGCGCCATGATCCCGGATTTCAGCCAGATCGCCTGGTCGCCGCCACGGCGGGCGCCGGTCGAGATCAAAGGCCAGCGGATGACGCCGGAAGGCATCGCCGTCAAGCATCTCTACAACCAGGGCGATCTCAAGGGCTTGCCGCACCTCGATACCTATCCAGGCCTGCCGCCTTTCGTGCGCGGCCCCTATCCGACGATGTATGTCCAGCAACCCTGGACGATCCGGCAATATGCCGGC
Source organism: Mesorhizobium sp. M0296 (assembly GCF_040321675.1). Classification (NCBI taxonomy): domain Bacteria; kingdom Pseudomonadati; phylum Pseudomonadota; class Alphaproteobacteria; order Hyphomicrobiales; family Phyllobacteriaceae; genus Mesorhizobium; species Mesorhizobium sp. M0296. The sequence goes on along the minus strand of NZ_JAMYRZ010000002.1, from coordinate 133,759 downwards.
TTCTCGACTGCCGAAGAGTCCAACGCCTTCTACCGTCGCAACCTTGCCGCCGGCCAGAAGGGCCTGTCGGTCGCCTTCGATCTCGCCACGCACCGCGGCTACGACAGCGACCATCCGCGCGTCGCCGGCGATGTCGGCATGGCCGGCGTCGCCATCGATTCCATTCTCGACATGCGCCAGCTGTTCGACGGCATCCCGCTTAACGAGATGACGGTATCGATGACGATGAACGGCGCGGTGCTGCCGATCATGGCGCTCTATATCGTCGCAGCGGAGGAACAGGGCGTCGCGCAGAAGGATCTCACTGGGACCATTCAGAACGACATCCTGAAAGAGTTCATGGTGCGCAACACCTACATCTATCCGCCAAAACCTTCGATGCGGATCGTGTCGGACATTTTTTCCTACACGTCGAAGCACATGCCGAAGTTCAATTCGATCTCGATCTCCGGCTACCACATGCAGGAGGCGGGAGCGACGGCGGACCTCGAGCTCGCCTACACGATTGCCGACGGTATCGAATATGCCCGCGCCGGCGTCGCGGCCGGCCTCGACATCGACCGTTTCGCGCCGCGCCTTTCCTTCTTCTGGGCGATCGGTATGAATTTCTTCATGGAAGTCGCGAAGCTGAGAGCAGCGCGCCTTTTGTGGGCCAGCCTGATGCTGAAGAACTTTTCGCCGAAAGACGAGCGCTCGCTGTCGCTGCGCACCCATTGCCAGACTTCGGGCTGGTCGCTGACGGCGCAGGACCCCTACAACAACATCATCCGCACCATGATCGAGGCGATGGCCGCCACTCAAGGCCATACGCAGTCGCTGCACACCAATTCCTTCGACGAGGCAATGGCGCTGCCGACCGACCATTCGGCCCGCATCGCCCGCAACACACAGCTCATCCTGCAGAAGGAATCCGGCACGACGCGCATCATCGACCCGTGGGGCGGCTCCGCCTATGTCGAACGGCTGACACATGATCTGGCGGCGCGTGCGCTTGCGCATATCGAGGAGGTCGAGAGCCTCGGCGGCATGGCCGCGGCGATCGAAAAGGGCCTACCGAAGCTGCGCATCGAAGAGGCTGCCGCGCGCACCCAGGCGTGCATCGATTCCGGCAAACAGATCGTGGTCGGTGTCAATGCTCACCGTCCCGGCACGGACATCGAAGTCGACGTGCTGAAGATCGACAATGCCGAAGTCAGGGCGCGGCAATTGTCGAAGCTGCAGCGGCTGAAAGGCACGCGTGACGTCGCCGCCGTCGAGAGCGCGCTCGATGCGCTGACCCGTGCTGCCGGGAGTAACGCAAACCTGCTGGAATTCGCCATCCGGGCCGCACGCGCCAACGCCACGGTCGGCGAGATTTCGCTGGCGCTGGAAAAGGTTTTCGGCCGCCATGTCGCCTCGGTGCAGACGATCTCCGGCGTCTATCGCAACGCGCTCGGCGACAATCCAGTGGTCGACCGGCTGCAGGACAAGATCGTCGCGTTCGAGGAAAAGTCCGGCGGCAAGCCGCGCATTCTGGTCGCCAAGATGGGCCAAGACGGCCATGATCGCGGCCAGAAAGTGATCGCCACCGCCTTTGCCGACCTAGGCTTCGACGTCACCGTCGGGCCGATGTTCCAGACGCCGGACGAGATCGCCAGGCTGGCCGTCGAGCATGACGTGCACATCGTCGGCGCCTCGTCGCTGGCTGCGGGCCATTTGACGCTTATTCCCGAACTCAAGCATGCGCTGAAGAAGCTCGGCCGCGACGACATGCTGATCGTCGCCGGCGGCGTCATCCCGCCGCAGGATTACGACGCCGTCCGGCAGGCAGGCGCCACTGAAATCTTCCCGCCTGGCACGGTCATCCCGGAAGCGGCGGACCGACTGATGGATCGGCTGCTGCAGGCCGGCTGACGCTGTTGTAACGAGAAACACGCTGAGTTATAATCAGCGTTGCAACAGGATGCCTCACGATGAACACGACCATTCGCAAGATCGGCAATTCCGAAGGCGTGATCCTGCCGAGGGAGCTTCTCGATCGTCTGAACCTGAAGGCCGGCGACCAGCTTCAAATCGTTGAAACAGGTGACGGTCTTGCGCTGAAGCCGGTGGACGACAGCTTCGAGCGGCAAATGAAAGCTGCCCGCGAGGTCATGGACAAATACAAGGTCGCGCTTCAGAAGCTCGCCGAATGAGCTGGGAGTTTCTGACGCGGCGTGCAGTCGAAGCCATGCACGCGGAGCAGTTGCGCCGACACGGCGGAGCACAAGGCTTGAGGGATGAAAATGCGCTCGAATCGGCGCTCGCTCGCGCCGAAAACAAGGCCAACTACGGAGACCCGTCGGTTGAGGAACTCGCAGCCGCCTATGTCTTCGGCATTGCCAGAAATCATGCCTTTGTCGACGGTAACAAACGCACGGCCATTGTCGCTGCCGGCGCATTTCTGATTGTGAATAGTTATGCCCTGACGGCCAATAACGGCATGCTTTACGAATTCGTCATGGGCGTCGCCGCCGGCGAAATCGACGAAGCTGGTGCCGCGGCGTTCTTCCGCGATCATGTCGTCAAGCTCGAAGACTAACTGTCGGAGAGCTTGACGATCTCCCATTCCTTGCCGTTGACCACGGCAATTTCGCCGATCTTCTTGCCGAACAGCGCCATCGCCATCGGCGACATATGGGAAATTGTCCCTTTGCCCGGATTGGCTTCGTCCTCGCCGACGATCTTCCAGTGCACCTTCTTGCCATCGTCGCTTTCCAGGGTGACACCCATGCCGAAACGAACCAGGTCGCTGCCCGGTTCCGGCACCGAAAGCTCGGCGCTTTCCCGCCGTGCAGTCCAATAGCGGAGATCGCGCGAGACCAGCGCGATGCGCTCGCGGTCGGCCCTCTTCTCGGCTCTGCCCAGTTCGTCGCGCAGAGCGGCCACCTCGGCATCGATCAGCGCCATGCCGCGTTCCGTGACCAGATTGCGGTGATGGCTGATCGGCCGCTCGCCGATGCCGGCAATGGCGTTTTCGCTGTCTTCCTCGCGGGTGAAGGCCCTGCTCATCTGACGAACTTAGGCTTGGAATGGCGACTTCACAAGCCATTGCTGATGAAGAGGCTAATGGTGAAGATCTGGGTTCAGTACCCGAGATTAGACAGCTGCTTGGGGTGTAAAGCTGACCATGCGAATGCCTCAACTTGGCGCACTATCGCGCTTCGAGGGCCGCAAGGCTAAGGTCCGGTTGCGCAACTAGGTAGCGGAGCCCCTTGGTTCCGACGTCGCCTTGCTCAACGATATTGAAGCCGTGCCGGCCGAGATCCGCTGCAACTTTGTCCAAATCGACGTAACCATGCCGGTGGAGCCGAAAGGTGCTCTTCCGGCGCGGCGGTTTCGCAAAATCGACGATAAGCACACGACCGCCCGGCCTCAGGACGCGGAAGGCCTCTCTGCCGAATTCCTCGCGGCCCTTCTTTGGAAGATGGTGGAACATCAGCGTGCTGAGGACGACATCAAATTCCCCATCCTTGAAAGGCAGTTCCTGAGCGGTGGCGGTCGAGAACCCGACTTGTAGCCCGGCTCGCCGGGCCTTTGCCGTCGCGCGCGCAACCATTTCGGCTGAGGCGTCGACGCCGTCCACACGCCCCTCCGGCCCCACCTTCTGTCTGACGAGGAGCGCGGTGGTGCCGGTGCCGCACCCGACATCCAGGACCACTTCTCCCGGTTTCAGCTCCGCAAAGCTTAATATCCTTTCGCGAAAAGCACGTTCGCGACCGAAGGTCAGAAGCCACGCCAGCATATCGTACAGGGCGGCGGAATGAAGCGTGATGCCGACATGCGGCGCCTTCTCCTCGCCGGCGGCCGGTCTGCGGTCCTTGGCGGACAGCCGCCCGTGAGCGCTTTGCCATATCAACAAGCTCGCGACTACGACGAGTGCACCAGCATGAAGCAGGAGGACGGGAACTCCCAAGGAAAAGACCGCATTTGCCTGTCCCAACGAGAAAAATGCCGCGAGCACCACGGCCACTTTGACGAGCGCGACTAACGCATGCCCTCCGACTATTGTTCCGAAAAGACGTTGGTGCATTGCTTTATCTCCGGCCAGCCGGGCATCGCGCTGGGCCTTCCGCAAGAGCATAGGATACTGGACAGTGTGTCCAGTATCAGTTTTACTGGCCACGTCGCACCGGCGCGCCCAATACTGGACGGTTTGGTGTCCTATGACCGGAAAAGGACGTTGCCGATGCCAGCCGGATCGATCGATCGGCGGGTCGCCAGAACCCGCAGCCGACTGCAGCAGGCGCTTTTCAGACTGACCGCCGAGAAGGGGTATACGGCGATCACGGTCGAGGATATCTGCAGGGAAGCCGATGTCGGCCGCTCGACTTTCTACACACACTATCCCGACAAGGACCGCTTGAGGAAAGCGACGATCGACGACCATCTGAAGACCTTGCAGGCGCACGGTGCCGAACGCTATTCGCAGCGAAACGCCAAGGGCTTTTCCTTCAGCGGTCCGGTGTTCGAGCATGCTCTTGCCACGCGGGAGATGCACCGTGCGCTGATGGGCGGGAAAAAGCGCGAAATGCCAGAAGAGATCCGCGGCTGGATAAGCAGGCAGGTTCGCCATGAATTGGCGAATATCCAAGGTGATCAAGGCGGGGCCAGACTTGAGATCGCCACACGCTTCATCGTTGGCGCGTTCTTTGAAGTGATGCACTGGTGGCTTGAGAGGGATACGAAGCTGTCCCCCGCGGAGATCGACCAGACATTCCTGCAACTTGCCTTCAACGGGGTAAATGCGGTGATCGCTGAGCCAACGAGGATCGAAGAGAGGCTCAAGAGGGGCTTCGTTTGATCGCCCACAGAAGGGCCGAAAGCGATATTCCGTCCTGGCTGGCAAGCTTCAGATTTTCACCACGAGTTCGACCGGGCTAGTCTGGCACGAATCCTGCGGCGTGAGCGTTGGCCGCAAGGGATCTGTGCCGATGTTGAACAGAAGAACGCTGCTTGCGCAGACCACCGGCTTTGCCATCATGGGGCTTTCGCTTGGCAAGGCAGCGGCGAAGAACCTGCCCGGCATCGAGAAAGCCGCGATGCGTGGCGCGATCAACGCGACCGAGCGCGGCGTCCGGCCCGGCGCGCTAGACGATCAGAGCAAGGCTTTCACCAAGCTGCTGCGCGACCCGCACGACCGCGACATGCCGGTGTTCCTGCCGCCGGGGATCTATATCGTTTCCAACCTGTCACTGCCCGGCCGGGTGCGCCTGTCCGGCGTGCCGGGCGCATCGCGGATCGTCTATGGCGGCAATGGCCATCTCATCATGGCCGAACGGGCCGAGCATATCGAACTCAGCGGGCTGGTGTTCGATGGCAGCAACCGCTGGATGGGCGACTACACGCAAGGCCTGCTCGATCTGCGCCGCATCGCCCATCTGGTCGTCGACAACTGCCAGATGACTGGCAGCGGCAAGAACGGTCTGGCGCTCGAACAAACCTCGGGCCGCATCCAGCGCTCGGAGATATCCGGTGCGGCCGATGCCGGCATCTATTCGGTCGAGGCCGATGGCCTGGAAATATCAGGCAATAGCGTCTCCGACTGCGCCAATGGCGGCATCCTCGTGCACCGCTGGCGGGCAGCGGAAGACGGCACCATCGTCAGCGGCAACCGGATCGAACGCATCCAGGCGCGCGGCGGCGGAACCGGCCAGAACGGCAACGGCATCAATGCCTTCCGCGCCGGCAACGTCATTATCTCCGGCAATATTGTCTCGGATTGCGCGTTCTCGGCGGTCCGCGCCAACAGTTCCAGCAATTTGCAGATCACCGGCAACACCTGCTCGCGTTCGGGCGAGACGGCCGTGTATTCCGAATTCTCGTTCGAAGGGGCGATCATCGGCAACAACATCGTCGATGGTGCTGCGAACGGTATTTCGATCGTCAATTTCAACGAAGGCGGCCGCATGGGCGTCTGCTCCGGCAACGTAGTCCGCAATCTGGCGACCAGCGGCCCCTACCCTGCGGACGCGCCCGGCTTCGGCGTCGGCATCAGCGTCGAGGCAGACACCACAGTTTCCGGCAATGTCGTCGAGAATGCACCGCTCTACGGCATGCAGATCGGCTGGGGACCGTTCATGCGCAATGTGGTCGCCACGGGAAACGTCATCCGCAAGGCGGGGACCGGCATCGTCGTGACCGTGGTCGAAGGTGCCGGGACGGCAATCATCTCCGACAATGTCATCGACGGAGTCCAGAACGGCGCGATCGTCGGCCAACGCTGGGCCGAGCCGGTGACCGGCGACCTCGCCGCATCAGGCAATGCCGGCTACGCGCATTTGACCGTCGAGCGCAACCACGTCAGTTGAAGGTGGCCGTCGGCCGGAGCGCGCCGACTTTGGCACCGATCCGGCTTTCGATGGGCGGATTTGCCTGTTCGATCAATTTCGCAGCGAGCGCCTGGTCGGCGTGCAGCAGCTTTGCCAGCACGGCCGCGACCATCACTTCAGCGGCGCGGCCGGCGCCATCGTCGCATTTCAGCGCAATGCCAAGGCCGAGCTCCGGAAGGGCGGCGCAAAAAACACCTTCGGCGCCTCCCTTGACGAAAATCCGGCCCGGCGCGGCCTCCATCATCGCTACATCGGACCTGCCCGTGCCGGCGACGAAAAACGGCTCGGCCATGCAGGCGGAAAGCAGCCGCTTCGCCGCCCGGGCGCGCACCGGCTCGAAGCCGGCACCTGTCGCCATGCGGGCAAAGCCAAGGGCAAAGCTGCGCAGCGGCACGGCATAGGTCGGAATCGAGCAGCCGTCGGTGCCGCGGTGATCGGCGTCATGGGCAGCACCGGTCACCGCCTGCATCGCTTCGCGCACCATCTCCTGCGAAGCATGGCCAGCCTTGACGTAACCACGATGGGCGATGCCGCTGTGAACGCAGGTGCATAGGAAGCCTGAGTGCTTGCCGGAACAATTGTTGTGCAAGGTGTTCGGCGCACGGCCGGCGCGGGCAAGCGCCAGCGTCGCCCCGTGGCTCGACGGCCAATGCGCGCCGCATTCGAGTGCCGTCTCGTCGAGGCCGGCTTTCGCCAGCATGGCGCGCGCCAGCTCGACATGCGGCGGCTCGCCGGAATGGGAGGCGCAGGCCAGCGCCAGCTCCCGGTCACCGAAGCCGTAGGCATCGGCAGCGCCGCTCTCGACCAGCGGCAACGCCTGGATCGCCTTGACCGCCGAGCGCGGGAACACCGGCTGTGCCGTGTCGCCGATCTCCCAGACGGGCTTGCCGTCGGCGTCGAATACGGCAACAGCGCCGCGATGGGCGCTCTCGACGAGAGCGTCGCGCAAAACTTCGACCAGAACCGGATTTGTCATGTCACCTCCCGCAAATGCGGGCGGGTTTATCTGATCCGGTCGAGAATGGAAACGTAGTTGGCGACCGCGGCACCACCCATGTTGAAGATGCCGCCGAGTTTTGCTCCCGGCACCTGGATGCCGCCCGCCTCGCCGACAAGCTGCATGGCGCTCAGCACATGCATCGATACGCCGGTGGCACCGATCGGGTGGCCCTTGGCCTTCAGTCCACCGGACGGATTGACCGGCAGCCTTCCATTTTTCGCCGTCTCGCCATCCAAGGCCAGCTTGGCACCCTCGCCCGGCTTGGCCAAGCCCATCGCCTCATACTCGATCAGTTCGGCGATGGTGAAACAGTCATGCGTCTCGACGAAGGACAGGTCGCCGAGCGTCACGCCCGCCTGCTTCAGCGCCTGGTTCCAGGCCTGCTCGCAGCCTTCGAAGGCGAGAATGTCGCGCTTCGACATCGGCAGGAAATCCTGAACATGCTCATTGGCGCGGAAGGCGACGGCGCGGCGCATCTTCAGCGCCGTGGCCGTGTCGGCAAGGACAAGCGCGGCGGCACCGTCCGACACCAGCGAGCAGTCTGTGCGCTTCAGCGGACCGGCGACGAAGGGGTTTTTTTCGCTTTCCTGCCGGCAGAACTCGTAGCCGAAATCCTTGCGCATCTGCGCGTAGGGATTGTCGACGCCGTTCTTGTGGTTCTTGGCGGCGATCATCGCCAGCGCATCCGACTGGTCGCCGTAGCGTTGAAAATAGGCTTGGGCGATCTTGCCGAAGACGCCGGCGAAGCCTGCCGGCGTGTCACCGTCCTCCGGCAGATACGAGGCCTTGAGCAGGTTCTTGCCGATCTCGGGACCGGGCGTCGTCGTCATCTGCTCGGCGCCGACCACCAGCACGATACGGGCGGCATTGGCGTCGATGGCGCGGATGCCTTGCCTGACCGCCGCCGAGCCGGTGGCGCAGGCGTTCTCGACGCGGGTCGCCGGCTTGAAGCGCAGCCGGTCGTCGGCCTGGAGTACCAGGCTCGCGGTGAAATCCTGGGCGGAAAACCCGGCGTTGAAGTGGCCTAGCACGATCTCGTCGACGTCATCCGGACCGATGCCGGCATGATCAAGCGCCTCGACTGCCACCTTGGTGATCAGGCTCTCCAGCGTCTCGCCTTCGAGCTTGCCGAAGCGCGAATGCGCCCAACCGACGATGCATGCTGTCATGGCGATCTCCATCCTGTGGACCCGGGCTACGCGATACTGCGCGCGCATCCGCATTGTTCAAGCATGAACCGTTTCGCCGGCCTCGTGAAGGGGCCAGAACCGCACAATCGCTTGATCTTGATCATCTGGTCATAGTGCCTGGCTTTTGCCAGCAAATCAGGCCGGATTTTTGTTGATTGATGCGTCAATAAAAAATAATCTTGTCGCAACAGGCCGGAGCAGGAATGCCGAAACTCGGAATGGAGCCGTTGCGCCGCAGGGCGCTCATCGACGCAACGATCTCGGCGATCGGCGAGCGCGGTTCGCTTGATGTGACGATGTCGGAAATCGCCGGCCGCGCCGGCGTGTCCTCGGCGCTTGCCCACCATTATTTCGGCGCCAAGGACGAATTGCTGTTGGCGACGATGCGGCACATCCTGAGCGAGCTCACCGCCGATACGCGCCGTGCACTTCGCGCGGCCGGCACGGCGCGCCAGCGCGTCTCGGCGGTGGTCGCGGTCAACTTCTCCGACATCCAGTTCCAGCCCGAAACGATCGCCGCCTGGCTCGCCTTCTATGTCGAGGCGCAGAAATCGGCAGCACTCCGCCGGCTGCTCAAGGTCTATGCGCGCCGGCTGCATTCCAATCTGCTCAGCGGGCTGGCCGGCATCCTGCCGAGAAGCGAGGCCGACCGGGTCGCCGAAGCGACCGCGGCGCTGATCGACGGGCTCTATATCAGGCGCGCGCTGAAGGACGGTGTTCCCGATGCCGCGACCGCGATTGCACTGGTCGAGGACTATCTCGAAACGAAGCTCAGCGGACGGCAGAAGCAGTGACATCCAAGCGACCCAACATCCTGATCGTCATGGTCGATCAGCTCAACGGAACGCTATTTCCAGACGGGCCGGCAGACTTCCTGCACGCGCCGCATCTAAAGGCGCTCGCCGCGCGTTCGGCGCGTTTTTGCAACAATTACACCGCGTCACCGCTCTGCGCGCCAGGCCGGGCCGCATTCATGAGCGGCCAATTGCCGTCACGCACCGGGGTCTATGACAATGCCGCCGAATTCACCTCGTCGATCCCGACCTTTGCTCATCATCTGCGTGCCGCCGGCTATCACACCTGCCTTTCCGGCAAGATGCATTTCGTCGGTCCGGACCAGTTGCACGGCTTCGAAGAGCGGCTGACCACCGACATCTATCCGGCCGATTTCGGCTGGACACCCGACTATCGCAAACCCGGCGAGCGCATCGACTGGTGGTATCACAATCTCGGCTCCGTCAGCGGCGCCGGTACTGCCGAGATCACCAACCAGCTGGAATATGACGACGAGGTCGCCTTCCATGCGGTGCAGAAGCTCTATGATTTTGCCCGCGTCTCCGACGATGCCGCACATCGGCCCTGGTGCTTGACGGTTTCCTTCACCCATCCGCACGATCCTTACGTCGCACGGCGGCAATACTGGGACCTTTACGAGGATTGCCCGGCGCTCGAGCCCGAGGTCGGCTTCATTCCTTACGACAGGCAGGACCCGCATTCGCAGCGGCTCTACCGCGCCAGCGACTATGACAGGTTCGACATCACCGCTGAGCAGATACGCCGCGCACGGCGCGGCTATTTCGCCAACATCTCCTATCTCGACGACAAGCTCGGCGAATTGATGTCGGTGCTCGAGCACACACACATGCTCGACGACACGGTCATCCTGTTCTGCTCGGATCACGGCGACATGCTCGGCGAGCGCGGCCTGTGGTTCAAGATGTGCTTCTTCGAAGGTTCGGCGCGGGTGCCGCTGATGGTCGCCGGCAAGGGCATCGCCGCCGGCCTGATCGACACGCCGGTCTCCAATCTCGACGTGACGCCGACGCTTTGCGACCTCGCCGGCATCGACATCAGCGCGATTGCGCCGTGGACTGACGGCCAGTCGCTGCTGCTGTTGCTGAACGGAAAGAAACGCTCCGCGCCGGTGCTGATGGAATATGCCGCCGAAGGCTCCAACGCGCCGATGGTGGCGATGCGCGAGGGCCGCTACAAATTCATCCATTGCGAGATCGATCCGCCGCAACTGTTTGATCTTGAATCGGATTCGCAGGAATTGACCAATCTCGCCGCCGATCCGGCCAATGCGGCATTGGTGGCCGCTTTCACCGACAAGGTGCGGGCGCGCTGGGACATGGCGGCCTTCGACGCGGCGGTGCGTGCCAGCCAGGCACGCCGCTGGATGGTCTACCCGGCGCTGCGCAACGGCACCCATTATCCCTGGGAATTCCAGCCGCTGCAGAAGGCATCGGAGCGCTACATGCGCAACCACATGAACCTCGACCTGCTCGAAGAGCAGAAGCGCTTTCCGCGAGGCGAATGATGGCAGATAGTCTCGTCCCCTCGCTCGACCATCTCAGGCAGGCCTATGCCGTCACCTCCAAGGCGACGCAGGTCACGCCGCTGCTGGAATCGGCGGCACTCGCGCGCGAGACCGGCGCCGCCCGCGTCTTCGTCAAGGCCGAATCGCTGCAATGGGCAGGATCGTTCAAGGTGCGCGGCGCCTACTGGCGGCTGAAGAAGCTCTCGCCTGACGAAGCCAAAAAGGGCGTCGTCGCCTACTCCTCCGGCAATTTTGCGCAGGGGCTAGCGGCGGCTGGCCAAGCGCTTGGCATTCCCGTCACCATCGTCATGCCGATCGACGCGCCGGCCGCCAAGCGCGACGCCACATTGGGTTACGGCGCGCGCGTGGTGCTGACTGACCATGGCGAGCGCGCGCGTGAGGAAGTCGCCGCCGCCAAGGCGCGCGAGATCGCTGCGAGCGAAGGCCTGGCGCTGCTGCACCCGTTCGACGATCCGGAGATCGTCGCCGGCCAGGCCGGTGCCGGGCTGGAGGCACTCGACCAGATCGCCGCCAGGCAAGCGGAGGCCGATCTCTTGTTCTGCTCGGTCGGCGGCGGCGGCCTGATCGGCGGTGTTTCACTGGCCTTTCACTACCTGTCGCCAGCCACGAAGATCATCGGCGTCGAGCCGGAAGGTTTTGACGGCATGGGCTCGTCGCTGGCGCATGGCGCCATCGAAACCATGCCGATCGGGCCGAAATCGATCTGCGACGGGCTGATGTCGCGGCGGCCCGGCGACGCGCCGTTCGCAGCGGTGAAGGCCGCCGGCGTTCGCGGCGTCACCGTCGACGATGCTTCGGTGCGGCGCGCCATGCGCCTCGCCTTCGAGCGGCTGAAGCTGGTGCTCGAGCCATCCGGCGCTGCTTCGCTGGCGGCGTTGCTCGGCGGCAAGGTCGACGTCACCGGCAAGACCGTTCTCGTAATGGCAACCGGCGGCAACGTCTCGCTGGCCGATTTCATTGCGCATATGAACCACGGGCGCGCATGAACCATGCTTGAAGCGGATTTCGTCATCATCGGCTCCGGCTCGGCCGGTTCGGCCATGGCCTACCGGCTCTCGGAGGACGGCAAGCATTCGGTGATCGTCATCGAATATGGCGGCAGCGATATCGGCCCGCTGATCCAGATGCCGTCGGCACTGTCGATCCCGCTCAATATGAGCCTCTACGACTGGGGCTTTGCCAGCGAGCCGGAGCCGCACCTCGGCGGCCGCGTGCTGGCGACGCCGCGCGGCAAGGTCATCGGCGGCTCGTCGTCGATCAACGGCATGGTCTATGTGCGCGGCCATGCCCGCGACTTCGACCATTGGGCCGAACAGGGCGCGACCGGCTGGGGCTTTGCCGATGTGCTCCCGTACTTCAAGCGCATGGAGGACAGCAATGGCGGCGAGAATGGCTGGCGCGGCCATGGCGGCCCGCTGACTGTGCAGCGCGGCTCGAGGACGAACCCACTCTACGGCGCCTTCGTCGAGGCAGGCCGTCAGGCCGGTTTCGAGCTGACCGACGACTATAACGGCGCGAAGCAGGAAGGCTTTGGGCCGATGGAGCAGACCATCCGCGGCGGCCGTCGCTGGTCGGCCGCGAGCGCCTATCTGAGGCCGGCGCTGAGGCGGAAAAATGTCAGCCTGGTCAAGGGTTTCGCCCGGCGGGTAATCATCGAGAATCAACGCGCCACCGGCGTCGAGATCGAAGTGCGCAAACGGATTCAGGTGGTCAGAGCGCGACGCGAGGTGATCGTTGCCGCGTCCTCGATCAACTCGCCCAAGATCCTGATGCTGTCCGGCATCGGCCCCGGCCAGCACCTTAGGGAGAACGGCATCCCGGTGATCGCCGACCGGCCCGGAGTCGGCCGCAATCTGCAGGACCATATGGAACTTTACATCCAGCAGGAATCGACAAAGCCGATCACGCTGAACTCCGTCTTGAACCCGTTCTCGAAGGCGCTGATCGGGGCACAATGGCTGTTCTTCAAATCCGGCCTCGGTGCCACCAATCATTTCGAGGCGGCCGCCTTCGTGCGCTCGCGCGCCGGCGTCGACTATCCCGATATCCAGTATCACTTCATCCCGGCCGCGGTCCGCTATGACGGCAAGGCGGCGGCCAAGGCGCATGGTTTCCAGGCGCATGTCGGGCCGATGCGGTCGAAGTCGCGCGGTTCAGTCACGCTGCGCTCGCCCGATCCCAAATCGAACCCGGTGATCCGCTTCAACTACATGTCGCATCCGGACGACTGGATGGAGTTCCGCCACTGCATCCGGCTGACCCGCGAGATCTTCGGGCAAGCGGCCTTCGATCCGTACCGAGGCAAGGAACTGTCGCCGGGCTCGCATGTACAATCGGATGAAGAGCTCGACGCCTTCATTCGCGACCACGCCGAAAGCGCCTACCACCCTTGCGGCACCTGCAAGTTGGGCCGTGCCGATGATGCGATGAGCGTCGTCGATCCGGAATGCCGCGTCATTGGCGTCGAAGGGCTTCGGGTCGCCGATTCCTCGATCTTTCCACGCGTCACCAACGGCAATCTCAACGCGCCGTCGATCATGACCGGCGAGAAGGCCGCCGACCACATTCTCGGGCGTACGCCGCTGCCACCGTCCAACCAGGAACCATGGATCAATCCGCGCTGGCAGGTGTCGGACAGATAGGCCATGATCCGGCGGACGCATATTCCGCATGCCGCGACAAGACGATTTGGAGAACAGTCATGCGCGCCCAGCCAACGGCATCGCATTATGTCAACGGCCGCTATATCGACGACGAGCGCGGCGCAGCGCTGCCGGTTATCTATCCGGCAACCGGCGAGACCATCGCCATCCTGCGCTCGGCGACGCCGAACGTGCTGGAGCTCGCGATCGAGGCGGCGCGTGCAGCACAACCGGCCTGGGCGCGGCTGAAGGCGGTCGAACGCGGCCGCATCCTGCGCCGCGCCGCCGACATTTTGCGCGCGCGCAATGCCGATCTGGCGCGCATCGAGACGCTGGATACCGGTAAGCCGATCCAGGAGACGCTGGTCGCCGATGCCCCGTCGGCGGCCGACTGCCTGGAATATTTCGGCGGCGCCGTCGCCGCCTTTAATGGCGAGGCCGTCGATCTCGGCGGACCCTTTGCCTATACCAGGCGCGAGGCGCTCGGCGTCTGCGTCGGCATCGGCGCCTGGAATTACCCGATCCAGATCGCCGGCTGGAAGTCGGCGCCGGCCCTCGCCATGGGCAATGCGATGGTGTTCAAGCCCTCGGAGAACACGCCGCTTTCAGCGCTGGCGCTCGCCGAGATCTACACCGAGGCCGGGCTGCCCGACGGGCTGTTCAACGTCGTGCAGGGTTTTGGCGATGTCGGCGCCGGTCTTGTCGGACATGATGTCGTCGCAAAGGTCTCGGTGACCGGCTCGGTGCCGACCGGCCGCAAGGTGCTGTCGCTCGCCGGCTCGAAGATGAAGCACGCGACGATGGAGCTCGGCGGCAAGTCGCCGCTGATCGTCTTCGAAGACGCCAACCTCGAAAATGCCATCGGCGGCGCGATGCTCGGCAATTTCTATTCGACCGGCCAGATCTGCTCCAACGGCACGCGGGTCTTCGTGCAGAGCAGCATCCATGACCGTTTCGTCGAGAGGCTGACCGAACGGACGAAGAAAATCCGCATCGGCGATCCGCTCGATCTGGACACGCAGATGGGGCCGCTGGTCTCGAAGGCGCAGCACGACAAGGTGGTCTCTTACATCGAGGCCGGCAAGCAGGATGGCGCGGTGCTCGCCTGCGGCGGAAACGTGCCTTCGCTGCAGGGCTTCCAGGGCGGCTTCTTCGTCGAGCCGACGGTGTTCACCGGTGTCACCGACACGATGCGCATCGCGCGCGAGGAGATTTTCGGGCCGGTGATGAGTGTGCTGAAATTCGACAGCGAGGACGAGGTGATCGAGCGCGCCAACGATACCGAATTCGGCCTCGCCGCCGGCGTGTTCACGCGCGACCTGGCGCGCGCCCATCGTGTCATCGCCGAACTGCAGGCCGGCACCTGCTGGATCAACGCCTACAATCTGACGCCGGTCGAAATCCCGTTCGGCGGCTTCAAGCAGTCCGGCATCGGCCGCGAGAATTCGCTCGCGGCACTGGCGCTCTATTCGCAGCTGAAGTCGGTCTACGTCGAGACGGGTGATGTCGCCAGCCCGTACTGATCCTTGGGCGCAGTGCCGTCCAGATACTGCGTCAGCGCGCAGACGAGATGATAGAAGATGCTGGCCGGCACCTCGCTCGCCAAGGAGCGGCCACGCTCGTCAATGCGGTCGATCCACAGGCCGAGCGGTGCCGGATTGATGTGCCAGCGGAACAGCCGGCCGACACGCGCCTCGATTTCCGGCTTCAGGTCGGGACCGCCCGAACCGTCCAGCGCGATCGCCGCCTTGATCGCTTCGGCCTGCGGCCAGCTGCGCGAGACGCGGTCGAGCGGCAGTCCTTGCCGCGAGACGGCGCCGTAGGCGAGGCCCGTGGCGCGGTTCAGGCCATTGGCAATCGCCGACGCGTAAAGCTTCCGGGCAAGACCGGTCAAGCCGCTCTGGCCGCTGCGCCCGGCGAAGTCGACCAGCAGCGAGGCCCATTCGAAATGATGGCCAGGTTCGGTCCACGTGCCCTTCTCGCCAGGGGCCGGCCGCCATTCATGGTCGAAATACTCACCCAGCGTCCAGCTTTCCGGGTCGAAGAAATGGCTGCGAAACAGATCGACGATGCGCGCGGCGCGACGAAGATAGGCGCGCTCGCCCGTCGCCTGATGCCAGGCCAGGAATGCCTCGAGCAGATGCATGTGCGGGTTGGAGCGGCGCTCGCCCTCGCCGCTCGAGGTCTCGCGGAAGCCGGTCAGGCGTTCGTCCTCGAGATGCGCGTCGATGAACGCAAAGGTCTCCTGGCCAAGCCGCAACGCATCGGGATTGCCGCACATATGGGCATGCGCCAGCGCCAGGAGCACGCAGGAATGGTCATAGGCATCCTCGGCGGCGTCGGCGACGGTGCCGTCGACGTTGAGCGTGCGTACCCAGCCGCCATTGTCGGTACGTCCGTGCCTGGCCATGAATTCGAGGCCGTGGCTGATCAGCCGATCGGCCGGGCCGTTCCAGCCGCGCGCCTTGGCGACGGCGAAGGCGTAGATCTGCCTGGCCTGCGTGCGCATGCGCTTGGGTTTCATCAGCGGGGCGGCATCGAAGCCGAGCGCTTCGTGGAAACCGCCATGGCGCTCATCGACGCCGACCGTCGACCACAACGGCACCGTCTCCTCGAACAGCCAATGGTGCACGCGGCGCTGCCAGGCGCCGCTTTCGATGACGCGGTCGTCGGCGGGCGTGAACCTGGTCTCAAGGCGGCCGCTTTTTTCGAGCTGCTCGACTATCTTCTTGACGTTCTGGCTGTGGCTGACCGGAGCAACGAAAGTGGCGTCGGCGGTCGACACGATGGCGACGTCCTTCAGGCCTATGGCCGACAGCAGGCGGCCGTCGCTGCGGATATAGGAGTTCTCGCAATCGATGGCAACGACATCGCCGACAATGACATTGCCCTGCGTGTCGGAGGGGCCGACGTCGAGCAGCGATTGCCAGGAGCCGAGATCATTCCAGCGAAAGCCGGCCGGCACCATGGCGATGCCGCTGGCGCGCTCCATGATCGCATAGTCGATCGATGTCGATGGGATGGCGGCATAGAGCTCCAGAGGCATGTAGAGGCCGGAAAGATCCGATGTCGCAGCCTGGTAGGCAGCCTCTGTGGCGCTCCAGATGTCGGGCTGGAAGGCCATGAACGCGTCGCGCATGGCACTGGCGCGAAACAGGAAGATGCCGGTGTTCCAGTAGAAATTGCCGGCCTCGAGATAGCTCTGCGCCGTGGCGAGATCGGGTTTTTCGACGAAACGCGAGACATCGCAGATGCCATCGCGCTCGCCGGCCACCTCGATGTAGCCGTAACCGGTCTCGGGTTGGGCGGGCTTGATGCCGAACACCACCAGCCTGCCTTGGCGCGCGGCCGCAGTGCCAGC
Organism: Mesorhizobium sp. M0296; assembly: GCF_040321675.1. Lineage (NCBI taxonomy): Bacteria > Pseudomonadati > Pseudomonadota > Alphaproteobacteria > Hyphomicrobiales > Phyllobacteriaceae > Mesorhizobium > Mesorhizobium sp. M0296. Next base: position 116,875 of record NZ_JAMYRZ010000002.1, on the reverse strand, counting down.
CTCGATGCTCCGCCAGAATTGCTGTGGCGTCGCGATCTCATGATCGGACGGCACCACCAGCACCAGGCTGTCGCCGAATTCCGACAGCGTGCGCAGGCTTGCCAAGGCGACGGCCGCGGCGGTGTTGCGTCCGGTCGGCTCGAACAGCGGGCCGCCGCCGGAAAGCTCGTGACCGGCAATGTCGGCATGAACGCGGTCGGCATGCCTTTCCGAGGCAATCAGGAAAACCGGCGTTTCGCCTTCCAGCCGCGCGGTCAGCCGGCGCAGCGTCTTGGCCAGCATTGAGCCATCGCCGGAGAAATCATGGAACTGCTTGGGATTGTCCTCGCGCGACAACGGCCACAGCCGCGAGCCGACGCCGCCGCTCATCACAAAACTGACGATCCGTTCGGTCATGAAAACAAGCCTCGTGCTCAAAAGGTCTGATTGTAGGCGCCGACTTCGGGGCTGCGGCGCAGCACCGCATCGACGGCTTCGAACATCTGCCGGCGCCGCTCGGACGATACCGGGCTCTCCACCACCACCACAAGCTCCGGCTTGTTCGATGATGCGCGCACCAACCCCCAGGTACCATCCTCCGCCACGACCCTGACGCCGTTGACGGTGATCAGTTCGGCGATCTTCTGGCCGGCGAACACCGTGCCCTCGTCCTTCATCTTGCGAAAGTCGCCTACGACGCGCTCGACGACGCCGTATTTGAGCTCGTCGGCGCAGTGTGGCGACATGGTCGGCGTGCCGAAGGTCAGCGGCAGATCGCGATAGAGGTCGGCCATGCTGCTTTGCGGGCTGCGATCCAGCATCTGGCATATGGCGATGGCCGTCACCAGGCCATCGTCATAGCCGCGGCCGATCGGCGGATTGAAGAAGAAATGGCCCGATTTTTCGAAACCGGCGGCGGCGCCGAGTTCGGCGACGCGCCGCTTGATATAGGAGTGACCGGTTTTCCAATAGTCGGTGACCGCGCCATTTTCCCGCAACACCTTGTCAGTCATGAACAATCCGGTCGACTTGACGTCGACGACGAAAGTCGAGCCGGGATAGAGGTGCGAAATGTCGCGCGCCAGCATGACGCCGACCTTGTCGGCGAAAATCTCGTTGCCTTCATTGTCCACCACGCCGCAGCGATCGCCGTCGCCGTCGAAGCCTAGCCCGACATCGGCGCCCGTTTCCAGCACCTTGTCGCGAATGGCGTGCAGCATCTGCATGTCTTCGGGGTTGGGATTGTAATTGGGAAACGTATGATCGAGCTCGACGTCGAGCGGGATCACCTCGCAGCCGATCCTTTCCAGTGCCTCGGGAGCGAAAGCCCCGGCGGTGCCGTTGCCGCAGGCGGCCACCACCTTGAGCTTCCTGGAGATACCCTTTCCCGCTGTCAGATCGTCAAGGTAGGTTTTGCGGAAGTCCGCAACGAAGTCATAGGAGCCGCCACCGACAAGATCAAAATCGCCTGAGAGCACGATTGCCTTCAACGCGCTCATCTCCTCCGGACCAAAAGTCAGCGGGCGCGCCGCGCCCATCTTGACGCCGGTCCAGCCATTCTCGTTGTGCGAGGCAGTGACCATGGCGACGGAGGGCGTGTCGAGCGCGAACTGGGCGAAATAAGCCATCGGCGACAGCGCAAGCCCGACATCCTTGACCCGTGCGCCGGCCGCCATCAGCCCGGAAACCAGGGCCAGCTTTATGGCAAGCGAATAGGAGCGGAAATCGTGACCGGTGACGATGTCGGGTCCGGCACCCAGGCGACGGATCAGCGTGCCGAGCCCCATGCCGAGCGCCTGGACGCCGATCAGATTGAGTTCCGGCGTTTCGTTCGAGCCGGGATGGCCGAACCACCAGCGCGCATCATATTCGCGAAACCCAGACGGCTTGATCAGCGCCGAGGTTTCAAACTCAAAAGTGTTTGGTCTGACATCGCTAACGATCTTCATCGACAAGGCTGCAAACTCCAGGCGGCTGAATCAGGTGCTTCGAAGCAAGTGGACGGTTACCCAGAAGCCCTTTAAGCCGTGTTTGTGCGACAGGAAACTGAAACCTGTATGACGTGGCGGCGAAAGCGAAAGAAATGCGACAGAAGCGCTGCCATTGGCGCTTGCAGTAACCAAACGCGGCGGCTATAAGCCCGCGGTCTGGTCACGGAGTGTAGCGCAGCCTGGTAGCGCACATCGTTCGGGACGATGGGGTCGCAGGTTCAAATCCTGCCACTCCGACCAGAAAAAACAGCGGCTTAGCTGTTTTTGTTCCCGGAACAACCACCATCCGCCGCAGTTCTGACCAATCGCGCTATGCGCTCAGGCGAAATCGCGTCACGTCGATGGCCGCGGCCATCAGTGTCTGCGTATAGGTTGCCTGCGGATTGCTGAAGATTGCCTCGGCCGGTCCCTCCTCGACGATCTTGCCCTGCTTCATGACGATGATGTAGTCGGCCATGGCGCGCACGACGGCGAGATCGTGGCTGATGAACAGATAGGACAGCTCGTGGTCGGCCTGCAGCTTGCGCAGCAATTCGACGATCTGCTTCTGCACGGAGCGGTCCAGCGCCGAGGTCGGCTCGTCCAGCACCACCACTTTCGGCTTCAGTATCATGGCGCGCGCAATGGCGATGCGCTGCCGCTGACCGCCGGAGAATTCATGCGGATAGCGGTTGCGCGTGTTCGGGTCGAGCCCGACTTCGAGCAAGGCATCGACCGCGCGGAGATCGCGCTGCCTGCCCGACAGATTGGGCTCATGGACCAGAAGCCCCTCGGTGATGATCTGGCCGACGGTCATGCGTGGCGACAGCGAGCCGAACGGATCCTGGAAAACCAGCTGCAATTCGCGCCGCAGCGGCCGCATCGCCTGGCGGTCGGCGTGGGAAATGTCGCGGTCACCAAGCCGGATGATACCGTCGCTGGGCAGGAGCCGCAGCAAGGCGCGGCCGAGCGTCGATTTTCCCGAGCCGGATTCGCCGACGATGCCGATCGTCTGGTTGCGCTTCAGCCGTATCGAAATGCGATCGACGGCGCGCAGCAGCAGCGGCTCGCCGCCAAGAAATCCGCCGCCGATCTTGAAGGTCACCTCGACGTTCCTGCCTTCAAGCAGGACAGGGGCATTCGGAGGCGGCGGCGCCTTGGTGCCGGTCGGTTCGGCGGCAAGTAGCATCTTGGTGTAGCCGTGCTGCGGGTTGGCGAAGATCGCTTCCGCCTCGCCCTCCTCGACCACCTCGCCATAGCGCATCACATAGACCCGATCGGCAAAGCGCCGGACGATGCCGAGATCGTGGGTGATGAAGACGATCGCCATGCCGAGCTTGCGCTGCAATTCGGCGAGCAGCATGAGGATCTGCGCCTGGATGGTGACGTCGAGCGCGGTCGTCGGCTCGTCGGCGATCAGTATGTCGGGGTCGTTGGCCAGCGCCATGGCGATCATGACGCGCTGGCGCTGACCGCCCGATAACTCGTGCGGATAGGATTTCATCCGCCGCTCCGGATCGGGAATATGGACCAGCCGCAGCAGCTTGAGCGCCTCCTCGCGCGCCGCGGCGGCGCCAAGTCCGCGATGCTTGCGGATCGGCTCGATCAGCTGGTTGCCGATCGAATAGAGCGGGTCTAGCGACGTCATCGGCTCCTGGAAGATCATGCTGATCTTGCGGCCGCGGATCTTGTTGAGCTCGGGCTTGCTCAAGGTCAAAAGATTGCGGCCGCGATAATCGACGGTGCCGGTGGCTTCGCCGTTCGAGGCGAGCAGGCTCATCGCCGCCATCATCGTCTGGCTCTTGCCGGAACCGGATTCGCCGACGACGGCGACGGTTTCGCCTGATTTGACGTGGATATTGATGCCCTTCACCGCCTCCACCACACCGTCGAGGGTGCGGAAGCGGACCCGAAGGTCCTTGACGCTGAGGATGGTTTCGGAAGCGGCCATCTCAACGATCCTTCGGGTCGAGCGCGTCGCGCAGCCCATCGCCGACGAAATTCAGCGCGAACAGCGTGGAGACGAGAAAGAAGGCCGGGAACAGAAGCAGCCAGTTGGCCGAGCCGATGTTCTGGGCGCCAACCGAGATCAGCACGCCCCAGCTGGTCATCGGCTCCTGGACGCCGAGCCCGAGGAACGACAAAAAACTCTCCAGGATAATGACCTGCGGCACCAGCAGCGTCATGTAGATCACCACCGGCCCGAGCAAATTGGGGATCACATGGCGCAGCAGAATGCCGCGCTGGCCGACGCCCATCGCCTCCGCCGCCTGGACATATTCCTGCCGGCGGATCGACAGCGCTTGTCCGCGCACGATGCGCGCCATGTCGAGCCACAGCACCGCGCCGACCGCCAGGAACATCAGCACGAAGTTCCTGCCGAAGAACACCACCAGCATGATGACGAAGAAGATGAACGGCAAAGAATAAAGCACGTCGACGACACGCATCATCACCTCGTCGACCCTGCCGCCGGCAAGGCCGGCGGTGGCGCCATAGAGCACGCCGATGACCACGGCCACAATGCCGGCAAGCAGGCCGATGGCTAGCGATATGCGCCCGGCCATCAGCGTTCGGGACAGGAGATCGCGGCCGGTATTGTCGGTGCCGAACAGGAAATATTGCTGCTTGATCGAGGCACTCATCACCATTTCGAGACCGTCCGGCGATTTGCTCTCGATCTTTGTGTCATCAAAGGTATCGGAACGATCAAGGTAGCGAATATTGCGGTCGTCGATCGGCTTGGACGATTTGACGGTAACGAACACACGGCTGCCCTCCTGCCGCCACTCCTTGATGTCGACGCGCATACGCCTGATCGCCTCATCGAGAGCGCCTTCGATCATGTCGGCCTTCGGATAGGCGGAGAAGCTCGGCGGCGTACGGACATAGTCGGCATAGATGGTGGTGTATTGGTGCGGCACGAGATAGGGCCCAAACACGCTGATGACGGCGATGAAGGCAAGATAATAGAGGCTGAACATGGCCGCGCGATTGGCCTTGAGGCGCGCCCAGGCGTCACCCCACAGGGACCGGCCGACGACCGGTGCGGCAACTGCGATATCAGTCATAGCGCACCCTCGGATCGACGACCCCATAGAGGACGTCGACGATCAGGTTGAAGACAATGGTGAAGAGCGCGATGACCACCACCGTCCCCATCACCAGTGTGTAGTCGCGGTTGAGTGCAGCAACGACAAAATGACGGCCGATGCCCGGGATAGAGAAGATGGTCTCGACGATGACCGAGCCGGTGAGAAGGGCTGCGGCTGCCGGACCGGTGAAGGAGACGATCGGCAGGATGGCGCCGCGCAGTGCATGCTTGACGATGACCGACCAGTCGGACAGGCCGAGAGCGCGCGCGGTGCGGATGTGATGCGAGTGCAGCGATTCGATCATCGAGCCGCGCATCAATCGGGCGACGATGGCGATCTGCGGAAGAGCGAGCGTCAGCACCGGGCCGACCTTATTGATGAGGGCTCCATCGCCCCAGCCGCCGATCGGCAGCAGCCTCCAGGTCAATCCGAATGCAAGCTGGATCACCGGGGCGATGACGAAGGTTGGAATGGTGCTGCCGGCGGTCGCCAGCGCGATCACCGAATAGTCGGCAAGCTTGTTCTGGTTGAGCGCGGCAACAGTGCCGAGCACGCTGCCGAGGAGCAGCGCCAGAACGAGCGCCGAAGCGCCGAGCTGGATTGAGATCGGCAGGCCCTCCTTGAACAACTCGCCGACGGTGAAATCCGGCATGTTGTAGCTGGGGCCGAAATTGCCGCGCAGAAGATTGCCTAGATAGTGGAGGTACTGCAACCAGAGCGGATCGTTGAGGCCGAACTGGGCTTCGAGATTGGCCCTGATCTCGGGGCTCAGGCCCCGCTCCTGGTTGAACGGGCCGCCCGGCGCGACGCGTATCAGAAAGAACGCCATGGTCACGATGACGAACAGCGTCGGAATGGCGGTCAGAAGCCGCCGGAATACGTAACGCAGCATCGGTGCCCCGCTTGATCCAGAACAACGCGCGTCCGGCTGGACGATTGCGCTCTAGCCTTCAAATCTTCGCATCGGGCTTTCCGAAAATCGATCCGATTCACGGAGGTCCGATGCGACGGCAAGCCACCGCGCATTCGATGCGCGGTGGCCCGGCCAGGGATCAGTCCTTGCTGATGAAGCGGGACGGGTGGATGTCCATCACATTGTCGTCGAAGCCATGCAGCTTCGAGGAAACGATATCGTGGTAGCTGTAGTAGAGAAGCGGGATCTCGCCGACGTCATCGATGAGGATGCGCTCGGCCTCGGCGAGTTCCTTCATGCGTTCTGCAGGGTTGCCGCCGGCGGCCGCCGCCTTGTCCATCGCCGCCTCGTATTTTGGGCTGTTGTAGACCGAATAGTTGTTGCCGCTGGCTTTGCGGGAGATGCCGAGGAAGGTTTCGGGATCCTTGTAGTCGGCGATCCAGGCGGCGCGCGCCACGTCATAGTCTCCCTTCTGCTCGAGGAAGGAGTAGTGGGTCTTGGTGTCGGTATTGAGGAGTGTGATCTCGACGCCAAGCGGCTTCAGCTGTTCCTGGATCGCGACTGCCGTATTCTTGTGGTTCTCCGAAGTGTTGTAGCGGATCTGCATTTTCAGCGGATGCTCGGGTGTATAGCCGAGTTTCTCGAGGATCTTCTTGGCAGCGTCCTCGCGGTCGATCTGCGGCATGTCGGCGTATTTGGCCATTGCCGGCGTATAGCCCTCGATGCCGGGAGGCACCATGGAATAGCCGGGCAGCATCGAATTCTGCCAGACTTTCTCCGCCAGGAAGTCGCGATCGATCGCCATCGAGATGGCGTTGCGCAGCTCGACATTATCCCACGGCGCCTTATCGGTCTTGATCGCATAATAGTAGATGCCGAGATATGGCCCGACACGGACCTGGTCGCCGAATTTGGCCTTAAGGTCGCCGAGCTGTTCCGTCGGCAGGTCGCCGTAACTGTCGAGTTCGCCGGCCTCGAAGCGCTTCATCGCCGACGAGCGATCCTCGGTCGGGATGTAGTTGACCACGTCGAACTTGACGCTCGCGGCATCCCAGAATTTCGGATTCTTGACCAGCTTCAGATGGTCGTTGGGAATCCACTCCGCCGCTGTAAAGGCCCCGTTGGAGACCAGCTTGCCTGCCTTGATCCAGTCGGCGCCAAGCTTTTCGATAGACGCCTTATTGACCGGATAGGTCGCCTGGTGGGTCAGCATCTCCAGGAAATACGGCGTCGGCGCCTTCAGCGTCACTTCCAGGGTGTTAGCATCGATCGCCTTGACGCCCATGTCCTCCGGCTTGCCCTTCTTGGTATTGACCTCCTCCGCATTCTTGACGGGATAGAGCATGGAAGCGTATTCGGCAGCGGTGGCCGGATCTTCTAGCCGACGGAAAGAATAGACGAAGTCGTCAGCCGTCACTGGGCTGCCATCCGACCAGAGGCCGTCCTTGCGCAGCTTGAATGTATAGACCTTGCCGTCGTCGGACACCGTCCAGCTTTCGGCGGCGCCCGGAATGAGATTCGTCTTCTGGTCATGCATGACGAGGCCTTGGAACAGGTCGCGTATGATATCGGCTTCGTAGACCGTCGAGGTCTTGTGCGGATCGAGCGTCTCCGCTTCGGCGGCGGATCCGCGGTTATAGACGGTCTCGGCGAAAGCCGGCGTGTAGAACGTACCGGCGGCCAAGACCATGGTCGTGGCGAGTACCGTCGCCTTCAGCACATGTTTCAGCATGGAGTTCTCCCTAATGACGTCGCCCTTCGGCCACGTCTCTAAGTGTTGACGCCCCGAAACCGATTGGTTGGTTCCTTTCGAGCGCGCAGCCGGTTCCCTTTCCGGCAGCTGGTGGCCAAACAGTAACGTGGAGATTTTTTATTTCAACAGACTCTCGGGGTCACCCAAAGTAAGGGGGCCGGGGCAGTCGTTTTGCGGGCGGCCAATCAATGGTCGAAACCATGAGTTTGACTGGGTTTCCTGGCCAGAACGCCGATCTGGGAAATAATCTGGCCGATCATTTCAGTTTACCGGATTGTATTAATTGGTTCTTAGGCAACCAAGGGTTACAAATTTCGATGGGATCGGCACATCGACCTTGGGTTCCAACGGGCAAGGGCAATGAACAAGATAGACAGTAATACTGTCGCATTGAAGCGTAAAATATTGCGCCAAGTACGGACGAATCTACGCAAGATTGGAGAAGAGTCCGGAACTTCCGCGGTCGAGTTCGCCCTGCTTTCCCCAATCTTTATCCTTCTTTTGCTCGGAATGGTTGCATATGGTATCTATTTTGGTGCAAGCAACTCCTTGCAGCAAATCGCCGCCGATGCCGCACGCACCGCAATTGCCGGATTGAATCAAACCGAGCGCCAGGCGCTGGTGGCGAGTTTCGTCAAAAACAATGCCAGTGGATACCCGTTCGTCGATTCCGGCAAGCTGACCTATCAGGCGACGGACAGCACGGCCGACGGAAATCAGTTCGTCGTATCGATCCAGTACGATGCCAGCAACCTGCCGATATGGAACCTGTTGCCCAGCCTTGCGATGCCGCAAACCACGATGTCACGCAGGTCGACCATCAGGATTGGAGGCATTTGAAATGTCGCAGTTCTTGCTGAGGGGCATCGGGCGGATCGCTCGCTCGATGGTTGGCGACGAGAAGGCGAACTTTGCCGTCATGACGGCGCTGATAGCACCGTTCGCGCTGGGGTTGGCGGCCTTCGCTGTCGACGAAGGTTCGATCTACACGGAGCGCAGGGAAGCCCAGGCGATGACCGATCTGGCGGCGATCACCGCGGCGTCGAACATCAACAATATGGAAGCCGCGGCGGTAACCACGCTCAGTGACAACCGAATGCCCGGCATCATTGTTCAAAAGGCAGGTCAGACAATTGTTCCCACGGTTGGCAAAACCGTCGTGTCGATCACCGGCGGCCGATACTCAGCGGCGTCCTCCGTTGGTGTCGACAAGCGCTTCGAAGCCGGCAAAACGCCTTACAATGCCGTTCGCGTCACTCTGCAAAAAATCCCCGCCCGCTATTTCGCCAGTTCGCTCATCCCTACTCCGGTTGTCGGCACCGAAGCCATTGCCAGTGTGACCCCGCAAGCGATGTTCTCGGTCGGGTCCAGGCTCCTCAGCGTCAATGGCGGCATCCTCAACGCGCTTCTCAGCAAGTTGCTGGGCGCCAACATTTCGCTCAGCGTCATGGACTACAACGCGCTGATCTCGGCCGATGTAAACGTGCTTTCGTTCGTCGATGCCCTTGCCGTACAGTTGCAACTGACAGGTGTCAGCTATTCCGACGTGCTGGCGTCAAAAGCGACGGTAGGCCAGATCGCGACCGCCATGGCCAATGCGTCCGGGTCGGGCAGCGCCAGCAAACTTGTGCTGCAGACGATCGCGTCGAGGGCCACCAACACAGTCAAGATACCCCTCAGTCATCTTATCGATCTTGGCTCGATCGGTAAGCTCGGCCTCGGACAAAAGTCTCCCGGCTTTTCCGTCGACGCAAGCGCGATGGGCATGCTGGGTGCCGCCGCCTCGCTGGCCAATGGGTCAAACCAGGTCCAGGTCGATCTCGGCGCCACTATTCCGGGACTTACCTCCACCACGCTCGCCATCGCCATCGGTGAACCGATGCAATACTCACCCTGGCTGGCCGTCGGGGAAAAAGGCACCGTGGTGCGCACCGCGCAGACGCGCATCAAGCTGGTCACCACAGTGGGCATCGGCAATTCCAATCTCGGCGGCGGCATCAGTCTGCTGTCCGTCAACCTGCCTCTGCATGTCGAAGTCGCCTATGCGGAAGCCAAGCTAACCGACATCAGCTGCCCGACGGGCCGGCCGGATAGCATCAAGGTCTCGATCGCCGCGCAGCCTGGCGTGGCCTCGCTGCACCTTGCCACCAGCGACGCCGACAACAACCCATCGGCCTTCGCCGATTTCAGCAATCCGCAATCGTTCTCCGATGCCACGATTGCACAGGTAAGCGTAAAGCTTCTGCTGCTCACCCTCAATCTGCTCGATGTGAAGGGTTCGTCATCACTTGCCATCACCAACAACGATCCGACCGCATTGACGTTCGACAGCACCGATATCGCCAACAAGACGATAAAAACTGTCGCCACAAAAAACCTGACGCAATCACTCACGACATCGCTGGTCAGCGGCCTCTCGCTCTCGGTCAATGCACTGGGCCTCGGGCTGGACGTGACGGCCCTGCTCGGAACGGTTAAACCGGCGGTGGTAACGGTTCTGAACGGCGTGACGGCGCCGGTCGACGAACTGGTCTATAACGTGCTTGCAGCTGTGGGCGTGCATGTCGGCGAGGCTGATGTGCGGGTTGTCGGCGCGACTTGCGGGCGCTCCGTGCTCGTTCAATGAGATAATGAAATAGAGTTCAGCCGATCCGGCCGAGGAAGCAGCCCAGCGGCGGCAGCGACAGAGTTTTTTCCTGCAAGACGCCGGCAGCACCGCCAAGATCTCTCGGCTCTATCGCTTCCAGATCCGGTGGCAATTGCCAGCCGGCCGGCACGTCGGCGAAATTGAAAACACACAGCAGCTTTTCGTCACCGCCTTCGCGAATGAAAGCAAGGACGTCGCCTTCGGCATCGAGGAACCGGATCGAGCCTCGAACCAGCGCCGGATGCTGCTTGCGCAAGGCCAGCATCGCCCGGTAGCTCGCCAGGACGGAGGTTTGCTCGCCGTCCTGGACGTCGACCGCCTGGGCGCGATGGCTTGCCGGGACCGGAAGCCACGGCTTGCCGGTCGAAAAGCCGGCATTGTCGGCGCCAGCCTCCCAGACCATCGGCGTTCGGCACCCATCCCGTCCCTTGATTGCCGGCCAGAAGCGGATGCCGAAGGGATCGCGCAAATCCTCGAACGCCAGTTCGGCCTCCTCCAGCCCGAGTTCTTCGCCCTGGTAGAGGCAGATCGATCCGCGCAGGCAGGAAAGCAGCACGATCGAGAACTTCGCCACCCTGTCCGGATCGCCGCCCGGACTTGTCCATCGACTGACATGGCGCACGACATCGTGGTTGGAGAACGCCCAGCAAACCCAGCCGTCGAATACCTTACTCTCGAAGGCCTCGACACAGCCACGCACATGCGACGCCGAGAATTGCGGGCCGAGCAGGTCGAAGGTATAGGACATTTGGAGCTTGTCGCCACCGCCGGTATAGGCGGCGAGTGTCTGCAAGGAACGAGTTTCGTCGCCAATCTCGCCGACAGCGACGCGGCCTTCATATTCGTCAAGCAAGGCCCGGAAGCGCCTGAGGAAAGCAAGGTTTTCCGGCTGGCTCTTGTCGAACAGATGCTCCTGATAGAGATAGGGGCTGGTTGCCGTATTGGTGCCGGCGACGCTTTCCGCCAAAGGCGGGTTGCTGCGCAGCCAGCGGTCGTGGACGTAATAGTTGACCGTATCCAGCCGGAAACCGTCGACGCCGCGCTCGAGCCAGAACCGCACCGTTTCCAGCAAGGCGTCCTGCACCTGCGGGTTGTGGAAATTCAGGTCCGGCTGCGAGGCGAGGAAATTGTGCAGGTAATATTGCCTGCGCGTTGCGTCCCATTCCCAGGCCGGGCCGCCGAAAAGCGACAGCCAGTTGTTGGGGGCGGTGCCGTCGGGCTTCGCATCGGCCCAGACGTACCAGTCGGCCTTGGGGTTGTCGCGGCTCGTGCGGCTTTCGACGAACCATTCGTGCCGATCCGACGAATGCGACAAGACCTGATCGATGATCACCTTCAGGCCGAGCCGGTGTGCCTCGGCAACCAGCGCGTCGAAATCCTCTGATGTGCCGAACATCGGATCGACGGCGCAGTAATCCGAAACGTCGTAACCCATATCGGCCATTGGCGACTTGAAGAAAGGCGACAGCCAAACCGCGTCGACACCGAGCGATGCGACATGGGCCAGCCTCGAGGTGATGCCGCGGAGATCGCCGCTGCCGTCGCCTGTCGTATCCTGGAAGGAGCGCGGGTAGATCTGGTAGATGACGCAGCCGCGCCACCATTCGGCATTGTCAGCCATCATGGCTCTCCCCTGCGCCCGCCCGCGCTGTCCTGCTTTCGATCATGAACAGGACCGTTCGCCCAGGCACCGGCCGCGAGATATCGCTACTATCCGGTTCGATAGCTGGGCGCCAAAGAAAACCCGCCCGTTCCGGCAGCGTGAACATGCAGGCCCGGCGGTCGCCGTTGATGATCACCGCAAGGCGACTGTTCTCACCGCTCCCGAGAATCATGACCAGCCGGTGCCGCCTGGCATCGTGCCAGGCGGCCTCGTCGAGCGGCATGCCGGTTTCCGTCAGCCAGGCTACGTCTGGGATTTCCGAGCCCGCAGGCGGTTCTCCGGTCAGGAATGTTGTGTCCAAGAGCGCCGGCACGGCACGACGCATCTTGGCGAGCAGAACCGTGTACAGCTCCAGCGCCCGGTCGCGCCCAGCCCAGTCGAGCCAGGTGATGTCATTGTCCTGCGCGTAGGCGTTGTTGTTGCCGCGCTGCGTGCGGCCGAACTCGTCGCCGGCCGTCAGCATGATCGTGCCGCGCGAGGCAAAGAGCGTCGCCAGCAGCGCGCACTGGTCATCGAAACGGGCCGTAACGATTGACTGGTCGCCGGTCTCGCCCTCGAGGCCATTGTTCCAGGACAGGTTGTCGTCGTGGCCATCGCGGTTCTGTTCGCCATTGGCCTCATTGTGCTTGTGCTCATAGGCAACGATATCGGCCAGCGTCATGCCGTCATGCGCGGCGATGAAATTGATGCTGCGGCTCGTTGTCTGGCCTGGTTTGGCAAAGACGTCGGACGAACCGGCAAGCCGCGTCGCCAAGGCACCGATAATGCCGCCGTTGCCGCGCCAGAAACGGCGGATATCGTCACGGCATTTGTCGTTCCATTCGAGGAAGGGCGGCGGAAAATTGCCGAGCTGATAGCCATCCGGTCCGATATCCCAAGGCTCGGCGATCAGCACCCGGTCGCCAAGAACAGGATCTTTGCGAATGGCGTTCAGCAGCGGCGCATCGGCGTCGAAAACGCCGTCGACGCGGCCGAGGATCGGCGCCAGGTCGAAGCGGAATCCGTCGACACCGGCGCGCTGGACAAAGTGGCGAAGCGTGTCGAGGACCATTTCCCGGACGACCGGATGCTCGCAGGCGAGCGTATTGCCGGTTCCGGTGTCATTGACCAGAGCGCCGTCCGGCTCGTGCCGATAATAGGCGCGGCTGTCGAGGCCGCGCAGCGACAATGTCGGGCCGAGCCGGTCGCTTTCGCCGGTGTGGTTGAACACCAGGTCGAGAATGGTGCCGATGCCGGCCTGGTGCAGCGCGGCGACCGTTCCGCGCAACTCGGCCAGACCGTCGGGCGCCAGTCGCGGATCGAGCGCCATGAAGGTCACCGGATTATAACCCCAGGCGTTGCGCAGCCCGAGCGGCGGCAAATGCCGTTCGTCGATCGATGCAGTCACCGGCATCAACTCAATGGCTGCCACGCCGAGTTTTTGCAGATGCTCGACAACAAGGGGGTGAGCGAGCGCTGCAATGGTGCCGCGTTGCTTCTCGGGAATGTCGGGATGCAGCTTTGTGAAGGCGCGTACCGGCACTTCGTAGATAAGGCCGCCGGGCCGAAACAGCGGCGGCAAGGCGGGCAAGGGTTCCGGCAAGGCGCCGGCGATTGCTTTCGGCATCAGCGGCGCCGTGTCGGCCCCCTCGCCCCGGCGCGCGGCTAGCCGGCCGTCATAGGCATAGGGCCTGTCGATCTCGACGGCATAGGGATCGGCCAGCAGCTTGTCGGGATCGAACCAGAGACCGTGTTCCGGCGCGTAGTCGCCATCGGCACGGAACCCGTATCGGGTGCCGGCGGCGAGACCGGCAACAAAAAGTGCGTGGACGCCCTCGCCTTCCGACTGGAGTTCCAGCCGGTCGATTTCGCGGTTGCCGCGCGCGTCGAAGATCGAGACCCAGATGCGCCGAGCCAACGAGGACCATGCGGCGAAGCGGATGCCGCCCTCCCCGGCAAGCCCGCCAAATCGCGGACGATAGCCGGCGGATAGTCCCGACGACATCAGGTGATGACGCTCGGCTTGGCGCGGCCGGCGTGGCTGCGAATCCCGGCAATGTCGTCGGCCGCCGCGATCAGATCGGCAAGCGCCTCCTGGGTGTCGAGATCGTGGCGGTTCGTGTCCGGCTCGTAGCGCTCGACATAAAGCCGTAGCGTCGCGCCCGAGGTGCCGGTGCCGGACAGGCGGAAGACGACGCGTGAGCCGCCTTCGAACAACACCCTGATGCCCTGGTTCTTGCTGACCGAGCCGTCGACCGGATCGTGATAGGCGAAATCATCGGCGCTGGCGATCGTCATGCCGCGCACGCTGGTGCCAGGCAGCGAGCCAAGCTTGGCCCGCAGTTCGTCGACAAGCGCGTTGGCACGGTCGGTCTCGACCTCCTCGTAGTCGTGGCGCGAATAGTAGTTACGGCCATAGGCCGCCCAATGCTGGGTGACGATCTGCTTGGCGCTTTCGCCGCGCACGGCAAGGATGTTAAGCCATAGAAGCACAGCCCACAGGCCGTCCTTTTCGCGGACATGGTTGGAGCCGGTCCCCGCACTCTCCTCGCCGCAGATCGTTGCCATGCCGGCATCGAGCAGATTGCCGAAAAATTTCCAGCCGGTCGGCGTCTCGTAGATGCCGATGCCGAGCTTTTCGGCGACCCGGTCGGCAGCACCGCTGGTCGGCATCGAGCGGGCGATGCCTTTCAGCCCGGCCTTGTAGCCCGGCGCCAGATGGGCGTTGGCGGCGAGCATCGCCACCGAATCAGACGGGGTGATGAAAATTCCCTTGCCTATGATCAGGTTGCGGTCGCCGTCGCCATCCGAGGCGGCGCCAAAGTCTGGCGCATCCGGCCCCATCATCTCGTCGTAGAGGTGTTTCGCATGCACCAGATTGGGATCGGGATGATGGCCGCCGAAATCCGGTAGCGGAATGAAATTGCGGGCGGTGCCGTTGGGCGCGCCGAGCCGGTTTTCGAGGATCTCCTTGGCGTAGGGGCCGGTCACCGCATGCATGGCGTCGAAGCGCATGCGGAAGCCCGACTTGAACAGCGCCCGCAATGCGTCGAAATCGAACAGGCTTTCCATCAGTTCGGCATAGTCGGCGACAGGATCGATGATTTCGACGGTCATGTCCCCCGTCTTGACCGTGCCGATCGTGTCGATGTCGACCTGCCCGATATCGGCGATCTTGAAGCTTGAAATCGCCTTGGTTTTTTCGAAGATCGCGTCGGTCAGCTTTTCCGGCGCCGGGCCGCCATTGCCGGCATTGTACTTGATGCCGAAATCCTCATGCGGGCCACCCGGATTGTGGCTGGCCGACAGGATGATGCCGCCAAAGGTCTTGTATTTGCGGATGACATGCGAAGCGGCCGGCGTGGACAGGATGCCGCCCTGCCCGACCATCACCTTGCCGAAGCCGTTTGCCGCGGCCATGGCGATGGCCTTCTGGATGACCTCGCGGTTATAGAAGCGGCCGTCGCCGCCGATCACCAGGGTTTTGCCCTCGAACCCGTCCAGCGCATCGAAGATCGACTGGACGAAGTTCTCGGCATAGTGCTCCTGCTGGAACACCGGGACCTTTTTACGCAGCCCGGAGGTGCCGGGCTTCTGGTCGGGATAGGGTTTGGTGGCGACGGTGCGGATCATCAGTCAGGCAGCCCTTTTCGAAAGCAGCAAGCGATAGTGTTGGACATATTTTTCGGCGCTTTTGTCCCACGAAACGTCGGCCTTCATGCCTTGCCGCTGCATCGACGTCCACACTGCGGGATTGGCAT
The DNA here is from genome assembly GCF_040321675.1 of Mesorhizobium sp. M0296. Classification (NCBI taxonomy): domain Bacteria; kingdom Pseudomonadati; phylum Pseudomonadota; class Alphaproteobacteria; order Hyphomicrobiales; family Phyllobacteriaceae; genus Mesorhizobium; species Mesorhizobium sp. M0296. The sequence goes on along the minus strand of NZ_JAMYRZ010000002.1, from coordinate 101,115 downwards.
GCGCCTCGACAAGGCGGCGGACGGCGTGCAGCAAGGCGCCGGCATTGGCGGGCGCAAACTGGAAACCGGTCGCCACGCCGGCAGAGATGGCGGCTTCGTTGGCATCGATGATCGTGTCGGCAAGGCCGCCGGTGCGCGCGACCACCGGCACGCAGCCATAGCGCAGGCCGTAAAGCTGTGTCAGCCCGCAAGGTTCGAAGCGCGATGGGATAATGATGGCGTCGCTGCCGCCCTGCATGGTGTGGGAGAGTCCCTCGTCATAGCCGACGACGACGCCGATGCGGCCGCGATGGCGGGCTGCGGCGGCAAGCAACGCGCCTTCCAGCCCAGCGTCGCCAGACCCAAGGATTGCCAGCCGTGCACCTGCCGCGACGATGCCGTCGACGGCCGCAGCCAGTATGTCCATGCCCTTTTGCCAGGTCAGCCGGCTGACGACGCAGACGATCGGGCTGTCATCGCGATCGAGGCTGAAACGGTCCTCGACCGCGGCCTTGTTGGGCATTCGCGCCTTCAGCGTCTTTGCGGTGTAGTTGGAGGGTAGATGCTTGTCGGTTTCCGGGTTCCATATCTCAGTATCGATGCCGTTGACGATGCCATGGAGATCGACGGAGCGCATGTTGATCAGGCCGTCGAGGCCCATGCCGAATTCGGGCAAGCGGATTTCCTGCGCATAGGTCGGGCTGACCGTGGTGATCGCCCAGGCGGCCTGCAGGCCGGCCTTGAGGAAGCCGACGCCGCCGTAATATTCGACGCCGTCGAGCGCCATAGCCGCCGCCGGCAGGCCAAGCTCGCCAAAGATGCCGGCGCCGAACTGACCCTGGAAGGCGAGGTTGTGCACGGTGATCATCGACGGCGTGCCGACCGCCTTGCCGTAGCGCATGTAGGCAAGCGTCATTGCCGACTGCCAGTCATGGGCATGGACGATATCCGGCAGGTAGCCCGAGATCGCACCGCCGGCAATATCACCGCCTACCTGGCTCAGGGCCGCGAACCGCCGCCAATTGTCCGGCCAGTCGGCGCCTGTCGCGTTGCCGTATGGGCCGCCGGGACGGTCGAAAAGATGCGGCGCGTCGAGCACGAACAGGTCGAGGCCGGCGATCTGGACGGCGTGCACCGACGCCTTGCCGCCCTGCAGCAGCGGATATTGCTGAACCGCCTTCTTTTTCTTGAAGGCGCCCATCACCTGCGGGTAGCCGGGGACGAGCGTGCGCATGGTGACGCCCTTGCCGGCCAATGCCATGGGCAAGGCGCCGGTTACGTCGGCGAGCCCTCCGGTCTTGACCAGCGGAAAGATCTCGGGCGCCACCGACAGAACCTGCATGCACTACGATCCCAGCCTGTTGATCATGTCCTGCGTGACCAGGCAGATGCCTTTTTCCGAAACGCGGAAACGCTTGGCGTCGAGGACGGGATCCTCGCCGACCACCAGCCCCTCCGGAATCCTGACGCCGTGATCGATGACTACGCGCTTCAGCCTGGCGTTGCGGCCGACATGGACGTCGGGCAGCATGACGACTTCCTCCAGCGTCGAATAGGAATTGATGCGCGCGCCGGTGAAGATCAGGCTTCGCTTCAGCGAAGCGCCCGAAACGATGCAATCGCCCGATACGAGAGACGACACGGCCGACCCGCGGCGGCCATCCTCGTCATGCACGAACTTTGCCGGCGGCTTCAACTCGGCATAAGTCCAGATCGGCCAGTCGCGGTCGTAAAGGTCGAGTTCCGGCGTGATGTCGGTCAGGTCGATATTGGCCTCCCAATAGGCGTCGACCGTGCCGACGTCGCGCCAATAGGCCTCGTTCTCGGCGGTCGAGCGCACGCAGGATTTGGCGAAGCGATGGGCGATCGCCTTTCCGTGCTCGACGATGTAGGGGATGATATCCTTGCCGAAGTCGCGGCTCGAGCCGGGCTCCGCCGCATCGCGACGCAATTGCTCCATCAGGAACTTGGTCTTGAACACATAGATGCCCATCGAGGCCAGCGCAAAATCCGGCTTGTCGGGAATGCCTGGCGGATCGGCGGGCTTTTCGATGAAGGAGATAATGGTGTCCTTGGGATCGACATGCATGACGCCGAAGCCGGTAGCTTCCATGCGCGGCACTTCGAGGCAGCCGACGGTGACGTCGGCGCCGGCCTCGACATGCTGGCGCAGCATCATTTCGTAGTCCATCTTGTAGATGTGGTCGCCGGCCAGGATGACCATGTATTCCGGCCCATAGGCCTCGATGATGTCGATGTTCTGGTAAACGGCGTCGGCGGTGCCCTCGTACCATTGCGTTTCCGACACACGCTGGCTGGCCGGCAGGATATCGAAACTCTCATTGCGCTCGGGCCGCAGGAAGTTCCAACCGCGCTGCAGGTGGCGGATCAGCGAATGCGCCTTGTACTGGGTGGCGACGCCGAGGCGGCGGATACCGGAATTGAGCGCATTGGACAGCGCGAAATCGATGATGCGGGTCTTGCCGCCGAAATAGACCGCCGGCTTGGCCCGGCGGTCGGTCAGTTCCTTGAGCCGGCTGCCACGGCCGCCGGCCAGCACATAAGCCATGGCGTCGCGTGCCAGCGGCTGTGTTCGTTTTATTTCAGCCATTCCTATCCTCCCAGGTTAGATGCTCCAGACATAGCTCAGTCCGGGACGAATTCGAGCATGATCGTCGACAGCGGCGGCAAAAGCATCGTCGCCGAAATGCCTCCTCCTTCCGCCTGAGCCTCGACGCCGCCGCTATTGCCCTTGCCGGAACCGCCATAATCCGTGGCATCGGTGTTGATGATCTCGCGCCATTTTCCGGCGTGCGGCAACGGCACGCGGTAATTGTCGCGCGGCACCGGCGTGAAATTGGAAATGACCGCGACCGGGTTGCCGCCCGGCGCGCTGCGCAGCCAGGCAAATACTGAGTTCGCGCTGTCGTCGACGATCAGCCAGGAAAAGCCCTCCGGCTCGCAGTCGCGGGCATGCAGCGCGGGGCGCGAGCGGTAGAGATAGTTGAGATCGCGCACCGTCTGCCAGACGCCGCGGTGGAGCCGGAAATCGAGCAGGTTCCAGTCGAGCGCGCGCCCCTCGCTCCACTCGCGGCGCTGTGCGAACTCCTGGCCCATGAACAACAGCTTCTTGCCGGGATAACCCCACATGAACGCGTAATAGGCGCGCAGCGTCGCGAATTTCTGCCAGTCGTCGCCGGCCATCTTGTTGAGCAGCGTGCCCTTGCCGTGCACCACTTCGTCATGGGACAGCGGCAGCACGAAATTCTCGCTGAAGGCGTAGACCAGACCGAAGGTGATGTCGTTGTGGTGATGCTTGCGGAAGATCGGCTCCTTGGAGAAATACTCCAAAGTGTCATGCATGAAGCCCATGTTCCACTTAAAACCGAAGCCCAGTCCGCCTTCATGCACCGGCTGCGAGACTTTCGGCCACGAGGTCGATTCCTCGGCGATGGTCATCACACCTGGATGGTGGCCGTAGACCTCCTTGTTCATACGCTGCAGGAAGCTGACCGCTTCGAGGTTCTCCCGCCCGCCCTTCTCGTTGGGAATCCATTCACCGGCCTTGCGCGAATAATCGAGATAAAGCATCGAGGCTACCGCATCGACGCGCAGTCCGTCGACGTGATATTTCTCGGCCCAGAACAGCGCATTGTTGACCAGGAACGAAATCACTTCGCGGCGCCCAAAATTATAGATCGCGGTGTTCCAGTCGGGATGGAAGCCCTTGCGCGGATCGGCATGTTCGTAGAGCGCGGTACCGTCGAACTTTGCCAGACCGTGTTCGTCAACCGGGAAATGCGCCGGCACCCAGTCGAGGATGACGCCGATGCCTGCACGGTGGGCGCCGTCGACGAAGCGGGCAAAACCGTCTGGATCGCCAAAGCGGGCAGTCGGCGCATAGAGACCCGTCGTCTGGTAGCCCCAGGACGGGTCATAAGGGTGTTCGGAGATCGGCATGAATTCGATGTGGGTAAAACCGGTCTCGACCACGTAAGGGATCAGCCTGTCGGCGAGCTCATCCCACGACAGGAAGCTGCCGTCGTCGTGAAGCCGCCATGACCCGGCATGGACCTCGTAGATCGATACGGCTTCGCGCCTGTGGTCGGCATTGCGCCAGTAGTTCCGGTGCGCCTCGTCACCCCATTCATGCGCCGGCGGCGGTGCCGTCACCGAGGCGGTGGCCGGGCGCAGTTCGGACTTGAAGGCGAACGGATCGGCTTTGAGCGGCAATCTCACGCCATCCGGCCCGATGATTTCATACTTATATGGGCGGCCAGCGCCGATGTCGGGAATGAACAGCTCCCAGATGCCGGTGTCGCGGCGGACGCGCATGGTATGCCTGCGGCCGTCCCACTCGTTGAAGTCGCCGACCACCGAGACGCGCCTTGCATTGGGCGCCCACACCGCAAAATGCACACCCGATGCACCTTCATGGTCGATGAGATGGGCGCCGAGCTTGTCGAACAGCCTGAGATGCGACCCTTCGGCGATGTAATAATCGTCCAGCGGGCCGAGCACGGGACCGAAGGAATATGGATCGGTCAGCCACCAGTCACCGCCGGAATTCCTTGCATGATAGCGCAGCGGCTGGCGTTTGCGCAGCGACAGTTTGCCTTCGAAGAAACCGCGGTCGTCGCGTCTCGACAGCTCGCCGGCCTTCTTGCCGGTCAGCGTATAGGCGGTGACGAACTCGGCATGAGGGACGAAGCAGCGGGCGACAAAGCCCTTTCCCGCCTCATGCACGCCAAGCACGGCAAACGGATCGCCGTGCGTGCCGGCGACAATCGCCGCGACATCGCCGGCTGGCGCCAGTCCGTCCGGCCCGCTTGTCGCAACGGTCGCGCGCGGCTTGCTCATCAGGCAGTGACCCTCCCCGGGCACCAAGTGTATGTTTCTAGTGGAGTTTTGAATTCGACATTCGCATGCCGCCTTACCCTCCAAGGGATGCGAGGGTCAAATCACTCCACTAGGGCCACATTGTTCGTAGTCTCATGCAATCACATCAGGCGGGCACGTGCCAGATGTCTTTCGCATATTGGCGGATCGTGCGGTCGGACGAGAACCAGCCGACGCGCGCGACATTGCGGATGGCTCTGGCGTACCAGTCCGGGCTGTTGCGCCAGACGGCATCGACGTCGCGCTGGGTGGCGGCGTAGGCATCGAAATCCGCGGCGACCATGAACCAGTCGCTCTGGTAAAGACCGTTGATCAGGTCGCGATAACGGTCCGGATCGTCAGGTGAAAAGACTCCGGATGAAACCGCGGCCAGCGCCTGCGCCAATTCAGGCGATCCCTCGATCACAGCGCGCGGATCGTAACCATTGTTGCGTCGCTCGGCGACCTCATCGGTGGTCAGGCCGAAGATGAAGATATTGTCGTCGCCCACGCATTCCTTGATCTCGACATTGGCGCCGTCGAGCGTGCCGATGGTCAGCGCGCCGTTCAGCGCGAACTTCATGTTGCCGGTGCCGGACGCTTCCATGCCGGCGGTCGATATCTGCTCCGAAAGATCGGCGGCCGGCATCATGATCTCGGCAAGGCTGACATTGTAGTTCGGCACGAACACCACTTTCAGCAAACCGCGCACCGCCGGGTCGCGGTTGATGACCCGGGCGACGTCATTGGCAAGTTTGATGATCAGCTTGGCGTTGTGATAGCTGGGCGCCGCCTTGCCGCCGAAGAATTTGACGCGAGGCATCCAGTCGCGCTCCGGATGCGAGCGGATCTGGTCGTAAAGCGCGACCGCTTCGAGAATGTTCAAGAGCTGGCGCTTATATTCGTGGATGCGCTTGACCTGGATGTCGAACAGCGCCGATGGGTCGACCTTGATGCCGAGCCGGTCGGCAACGAGCTTGGCAAGCCTCGCCTTGTTCGCCCGTTTGACAGCGGCGAACTTGTCGCGGAAGGCGGCGTCCTCAGCGAAAGGATCAAGCCGCTTTATCTCGTCGATGTCGTCGAGGAAGCCGTCGCCAATCGCCTCTCGGGTGAGTGCAGTGAGGCCGGGATTGCACTGTATCAGCCAGCGCCGCGGTGTGATCCCGTTGGTCTTGTTGTTGATGCGATCCGGGTAGAGCCTGTGGAGGTCGGCAAACACCGTCTCCTTCATCAATTCCGTGTGCAGGGCAGAGACGCCGTTGATCGAGTGCGAGCCGACAAAGGCCAGATTGCCCATGCGCACGCGGCGATCGCCATTTTCCTGGATCAGCGAGATGCGGCTGATCTGCTCGTCCGAGAACTGGTCGGAGGCGCGCGCCTCGAGCAGCACCTCGGCGTTGATGGCGTAGACGATCTGCATGTGGCGCGGCAACAGCCGCTCGAACAGCGGCACCGGCCAGCTTTCCAGCGCTTCGGGAAGCAGCGTGTGGTTGGTGTAGCCGAAGGTGCGCTTGGTGATGCTCCAGGCCTGGTCGAAATCCATGCCGTGGACATCCATCAACAGGCGCATCAGCTCGGCTACGGCGATGGCCGGATGGGTGTCGTTGAGATGGATCGCCGCCTTGTCGGGCAGCGATTGCAGGTCGCCATACTGGCTGAGATGACGCTGGACGATGTCCTGCAGCGAGGCGGTGGAGAAGAAATACTCTTGCCTGAGCCGCAGCTCCTGGCCGGCCTTGTGGGAATCGGCCGGGTAAAGGACGCGCGACAACGCATCGGCCTTGTTGCTTTCGGCGAGCGCGCCGATGTGATCGCCGGCGTTGAACTTGTCGAGCAGGATCGGGTCGACCGGCATGCCGGACCACAGACGCAGCGTGTTGACGCGGTTGGCCCGCCAGCCGACAACCGGCGTATCATAGGCGACTGCCAGAACATGTTCGGTCGGCTTCCAGACGTGGCGCTCGAGCCGGCCGTCCTTCGAGGTGACCGATTCCACCGAGCCGCCGAAGCCGACCTCGAAGGAGCGTTCGCGGCGCTCGAACTCCCAGGGATTGCCGTGATCGAGCCACGTCTCGGGCAGCTCCACCTGCCAGCCGTCATGGATCTCCTGCCGAAACATGCCGTTGGCGTAGCGGATGCCGTAGCCATGCGCGGGGATATTGACGGTCGCCATGCTTTCCATGAAGCAGGCGGCGAGCCGGCCAAGACCGCCATTGCCAAGGGCAGCGTCCGGTTCGAGCGCTGCAATGATGTCGAGGTCGACGCCAAGCGACGACAGCGCCTCGCGCATATTGTCCATCAGGCCGAGATTGGAGAAGGCATCGCGCATCAGGCGGCCGATGAGGAATTCCAGTGACAGGTAGTAAACGCGCTTTTCCTGCTGGGCGTAGGCCTCTTGGGTCGCCTGCATCCAGTGATCGACTATGCGGTCGCGTACAACCTTGATCGAGGCGGTGAGCCAATCGTACTGGGTTGCAACGTTGGTGCCCTTGCCGACCCTGTATTTGAGGGCTTGCAAGACTTCCTCGGCGAGCGTCTTGGGATCCGGGTTTTTGAGCGTGGGCAGAGGAGCTTCGGTTGTCATCGCGCGCGTCATGCTGCCTCTCGTGACGTTGCCAGGATCATGCGGCTTTCACCATCTCTGCCAATGCTAGTGCATCCCACCGGATGTTCAATCGATTCGGGTGATCGCAAGCCGGGTTGCCCTGCGGCAATTTGGCATTTGGAAACAGCGCGTTCGGGTCCCTCGGCGATGGGCCTCAAGTTCTTGCTCAAGCCGCCAGCGCCGCTTCCGGCGGCACCTTGGCGCCAGTCATGAAGGCGACGGCGTCGGACATCGTATACTGCTTCGGATCGATGACACACAGGCGACGGCCGAGCCGATGAATGTGGATGCGGTCGGCCACCTCGAAGACATGCGGCATATTGTGTGAAATCAACACGATCGGCAGGCCTCGGCGTTTTACGTCGAGTATCAGTTCGAGCACGCGGCGGCTCTCCTTGACGCCGAGCGCGGCCGTCGGCTCATCCATGATGACCATCTTCGAGCCGAAGGCGGCGGCACGCGCCACCGCCACGCCTTGGCGCTGGCCGCCCGAGAGCGTTTCCACCGCCTGGCTGATGTTCTGGATCGTCATCAGGCCAAGTTCGGTGAGCTTGTCGCGGGCACGCTTTTCCATCGCCGGACGGTCGAGCATGCGCAGCCATTCGCCGAGGAACCCGGGCTTGCGGATCTCGCGGCCGAGGAACATGTTGTCGGCGATCGACAGCGCCGGCGATAGCGCCAGGTTCTGGTAGACGGTCTCGATGCCGGCCTCGCGCGCCTCCATCGGCGATTTGAAGGCAATAGGCTTGCCTTCAAGCCGTATCTCACCTTCGTCGGGGGTGACCGCTCCGGAAATGGCTTTGATAAGCGACGACTTGCCGGCGCCGTTGTCGCCAATGACAGCAAGGATTTCGCCCGGATAGAGGTCGAAATCTGCGCTGTCGAGAGCGGTGACGCGGCCGTAGCGCTTGACCAGGCTGCGCGCGGTAAGGATCGGTTCGTGAGTCTGGTTCATGCCGAGATCTTCCTGATCCACTGGTCGATACCAACAGCGATGATGATAAGGGCGCCGACGGACAATTGCGTCCATTGCGGATCTGTCCCCCAAAGCCTGAGGCCGAGCGCGAACACGCCGACGATCAGCGCACCGAAGATGGTCCCGAGGATGGAGCCGCGGCCGCCGAACAGCGAAGTGCCGCCGATCACCACGGCGGTAATCGAATTGATGTTCTCGAACTGCCCGGCCTGCGGCGAGACCGATCCGATGCGTCCGATCAGGGCCCAGCCGGCGATGGCGCAAATGATACCAGTCAGCGTGTAGACCGCGACCAGCATCCGGCTGACGCGCACTCCCGACAGTTCCGCGGCCTCCGGGTCGTCGCCCACCGCATAGACGTGCCGGCCCCACGCGGTGTGATTGAGCACATACCAGGCAATTGCCGCCATGATCAGCACCAACAGCACGCCATAGGTGAAGACGGCGCCGCCGATCCTGAACGATCCGCCGAAAAACTGCAGCAGCGGCGCCGTCGTCTCGAGATCCTGGCTGCGGATGGTCTCGTTACCGGAATAGATGAAGTTGATGGCAGCGTAGATCGACCAGGTGCCGAGCGTCACGATGAAGGGCGGCAGTTTCACCCAGGCGATGAGAATGCCGTTGATCAAGCCGCAAATCGCGCCGACAAGCAGTCCGACGGCAACGGCCACCGGCGCTGGAATACCGTAATGCATGGCAAACTGGCCCATGACGACCGAACTCAGCACCATGATGGCGCCGACGGACAGGTCGATGCCGGCGGTGAGCACCACCAGTGTCTGCGCGATGCCGACCATGCCGGTTATCGCCACCTGCTGGAGGATCAGGGTGAGGGTGAAAGGAGAAAAGAAGCGTCCGCCGACGACCACTGCGAACAGACCCACCGAGATGATCAGGATGATCAGCGGCACCATGGCAGGGCTTTTGTGCAAGCGGTGCTGGATGCTCTCCAGCGTCGAGCGGGAATGCGTCTCGAATGAAGCGACGCTGGTGTCGCTAGTGGCCAGGACCGTCTCGAATTCCTGCGGTCCCTTGCTCCTGGTTGTTTCGACGCTCAAGTCGACCTCCCGCCTGTGATGTGGAGCGGCCGAAACCGCTCCACATTCTCTATTGTTCTTTTGAGGTTGAGCCGATCAGGGGATCAAATCAACCCCAGCACTTGCTGAGGCCTTGCTTCGTGTCGATGGATTCGATGCCGGCGGCAGGCTTGTCGGTGATCAGCGTCACGCCGGTGTTGTAGAAGTTCAGACCGGGCGACGGCTCAGGCTTCTTGCCGCTGTCGGCAAAGGTCTTGATCGCCTCGATGCCGAGCGAGGCCATGAGCAGTGGATATTGCTGTGAAGTGGCACCGATCACGCCCTCGGCAACGTTCTTGACACCCGGGCAGCCGCCATCGACCGAGACAATCAGGACGTCCTTCTCCTTGCCGACGGCCTTCAGCGCCTGGTAGGCGCCCGCGGCCGCGGGTTCATTGATGGTGTAGACGACGTTGATATCCGGATCCTTCTGCAGGCAGTTCTCCATGGCAGTGTGCCCGCCATCCTCATTGCCGCTCGACAGATCGTGACAGACATTGCGTGCGTCGGTTTCGTCGCCGATCTTGTTGGGGTCGCCGAGGTCGATGCCGAAGCCCTTCATGAAGCCTTGATCACGCTGCACGTCCACGGAGGGCTGGCTGGCGATAAGATCCATGTAGGCGATGTGCGCGTCCTTGGCCTTGTCGCCCAAGGTGGCCTTTGCCCAGGAGCCGATAAGCTCGCCGGCCTTGAAATTGTCGGTCGCAAACGTCGCATCGGCGGCGTCGGCAGGCTCGAGCTGGGTGTCCAGAGCGATCACCAGCACCCCTGCATCACGCGCCTTCTTCACCGCCGGCACGATGGCCGCAGTGTCGGTGGCGGTGATCAAAATACCCTTGGCGCCGTCGGCGATGCAGGATTCGATCGCCGCAACCTGGCCCTCATTGTCGCCTTCCGCCTTGCCGGCGTAGGCCTTCAGATCGACACCAATTTCCTTGGCTTTCGCGGCGGCACCTTCCTTCATCTTGACGAAGAAGGGATTGGTGTCGGTCTTGGTGATCAAGCAGGCGCCGACCCCGGCGGCCGATGCCGTCGATGCAAACGCCATCAAGCTCAGTCCGGCCGCGGCAAACACGGTGGATTTCAACAGTTTTGACGTGGTCACGATTTTCCTCCCATGGAACCATTTTAGGATGCCGGCCAACCGGCATCTGCAGCGCGTCCGACGAAATCTCCCAGTGTCGACGCCGATCTCAAGAGACACCAGTCCGCCAGCACTGTCAATAATTAAATCACTCTTATTTATTATTGACATCGCAGGATTGTTCACCCACTCTAGACCAAAAGCATTGAGGGGAAAACGACGGGAGGAACAGGGGTGGAGACCGGCGTTACGAGGCACGGTTCGCCCGATGCGGCCGAAAGCCGTCTGCACCGCGGCACCAATCAAAGCGGCATGCGGGACCACAATGAGCGGCTGGTGCTGTCGCTGGTGCGTCAGCATGGCAGCCTGGCCAAATCCGATATTGCGCGCATGACGGGCCTTTCGGCGCAGACAGTGTCCGTCATCATGCGCGAGCTGGAGGAGGACGACCTGCTCGTCCGCCAGGCGCCGTTGCGCGGCAAGATCGGCCAGCCCTCGATACCCATGGCGCTCAATCCCGACGGCGCCTATTTCATCGGCCTGAAGATCGGCCGCCGCAGCGCCGAGCTGGTGCTGATCGATTTCCTCGGCAATGTGCGCTCGATGCTGCAGCATTCATACCGCTATCCGGCGCCGCGCGAGACGGTAGAATTCGTCACGAGCGGCATGAAGAAGATGCGCAGCGAACTCACCCCTGCGCAGGACAAACGCATCGCCGGGCTTGGCATCGCCATGCCGTTCGAATTGTGGAACTGGGCCGATACCGCCGGCGCGCCGCGCGAAATCATGGACGAATGGCGCCATCGCGATATTCGCGCCGACATCCAGGCGCAATGCGAATTTCCGGTCTATCTGCAGAACGACGCCACCTCGGCCTGCGGCGCCGAGCTCGTGTTCGGCCACGCGGCGGGTGCGGCACGCGATTTCGTCTATTTCTATATCGGCGCCTTTGCCGGCGGCGGCATCGTGCTGAACGGCCGGCTGTTTGGCGGCCCGACCGGCAATGCCGGCGCGCTGGGCTCGATGCCGGTGCCAGGGCCGGACGGCAAGCCGACGCAGTTGATCGACGTGGCGTCGATCGCCATGCTGGAAAAGGCGCTCAACGCGCGCGGCATCGAGGCCTCGCATCTGTGGACATCACCGGGGGACTGGGGCGAGATCGGCGCCGAGCTTGACGACTGGATCGCCAGCGCCTCGCAGGCGCTTGCCTATGCCATCGTTTCGGCCTCCTCCGTCATTGACTTCGAAGCCGCGGTGATCGACGGATGGATGCCGCTTGCCGTGCGCCGGCGGCTTGTCGATGCCGTTATCCAAGCCATCGGCCGGATCGACGGCGAAGGCCTGAGGCTGCCGGCCGTTCGCGAGGGAACCGTCGGCATCCATGCGCGGGCGCTGGGTGGCGCCAGCCTGCCGCTGTCGGAGCGCTTCCTCATCGGCTCGACCACGATTTCCCGGAGCTTCTGAGCATGCTGATCGGCATCCCGGCGCTGCTCGGCCCCGAGCTTCTGGCGATATTGCGCGCCATGGGCCATGGCGACGAGATCGCCTTGGTCGACGGCAACTACCCGGCCGAGCAGCAGGCACAGCGGCTGATCCGCGCCGACGGTCATCATCTCGTCCCCGTGCTCGATGCGGTATTGAGCGTATTGCCGGTCGACGACTCCGTGCCGCACGCGCTGTTTCGCGCCTCGGCCAAAGGCGATCCCCTGCTCGCCGATCCGGTTCACCATGAGATGGAAGCGATCTGCGCCAGGCGTGCGCCGGGCCGCAAGGTGGTTGCGCTTGCCGGCGCCGACTTCTATGCACGGGTCAAGGCCGCGCACGCGATCGTCGCGACAAGCGAGCCGCGGCTCTATGCCAACATCATCATTCGCAAGGGCGTGATCTATCCGCCGGAAAGCAAGACTTCATGATTCTCTGCTGCGGCGAAGCCCTGATCGACATGCTGCCGCGCACCACGACGGAGGGCGAGCCGGCCTTTGCGCCCTATGTCGGCGGTGCCGTCTTCAACTCGGCCATTGCGCTCGGCCGGCTCGGAGCGCCGGCCGGCTTCTTCTCCGGCCTGTCGTCGGATCTGTTCGGCGGCCAGTTCAGGGAGGCGCTGGGGGCCAGCAAGGTCAGTTCCACCTATGCGCACACTTCGCCGCGGCCGACCACGCTCGCCTTCGTGCGGCTCACCAACGGCCAAGCGACCTACACATTCTATGACGAGAACACCGCCGGACGCATGCTGACCATCGAGGACCTGCCGGAACTCGGCAGCGAGATCGAGGCCATGCTGTTCGGCGCCATCAGCCTGATCTCGGAGCCGGCCGGGTCGGCCTATGAAGAGTTCATGCGACGCGAGCATGAGCGCCGCGTGATGATGCTCGATCCCAACATCCGGCCAAACTTCATTCCCGACAAAGCCAAGCACCTCAGGCGCATCCGCAACATGATGGCGATAGCCGATATCGTGAAACTGTCGGACGAGGATCTGAACTGGTTCGGCGAAGCCGGCTCGCATGAGGACGTCGTCCGCAACTGGCTGGATCGCGGTCCGAAGCTGATCGTCGTCACCCATGGCAGCGAGGGCGCGGTCGGTTACAGCAGCCAGCACCGGGTCACCGTCGTGCCGGACAAGGTCGAGGTGGTCGATACGGTCGGCGCCGGCGACACATTCAATGCCGGCATTCTTGCCTCCTTGCACGAACAGGATCTGCTGTCGAAGACGGCAATCGCCAGCTTGCCGAAAGAAGCCATCCACAAGGCGCTGACGCTCGGCGCCAAGGCCGCGGCGGTGACGGTATCGCGGGCCGGCGCCAATCCGCCATGGCGGCATGAACTCGCCTGACCGGCTGGCAACAGCCTTGCGGACCGCTTGCCGGCGATCACTTTATGTTTCGCCCAGCCAGTGGGGCGGGATACAAAGGCCACATCAAGCATGCCGAAGCCCGGATTTCCTCGCGTTTAAGAGGGCAGATCGGAAATCAGAGGTAACAGGCTGCGACACTTGAGCAATTCAGGGTTTTGCCCTGCGGCTTTCTCGGCCATGCCAAGTCTGCTACCAGCGGCCGGTTATCTGGCTAAACCGTTTGAGGCCGACATGCAGTTCATCGATCTTGGCGCGCAGCGCGAACCCATCCGCGACAGGCTGAAAGCGGCAATCGACCGGGTTGTCGACGAAGGCCGCTATATTCTCGGACCTCAGGTCACCGAATTCGAAAACAAGCTCGCCGCCTATATCGGCACCAAGCATGTGGTCGCTTGCGCCAACGGCACCGATGCGCTGCTGCTGCCGCTGTTTGCCGCCGGCATCGGCCCCGGCGACGCGGTGTTCGTGCCGAGCTTCACCTTCGCCGCCACGGCCGAAGTGGTGGCGCTGACCAAGGCCGAACCGGTGTTCGTCGATGTCGATGCCGACAGCTACAATATCGACATCGCCAGCCTCGAGGCGGCAATCGCCATGATCAAGGCGGAGGGCCGGCTGAGGCCGAAGGCAATCATTCCCGTTGACCTGTTCGGCCTCGCCGCCGATTACGAGGCGATCATGGCCATCGCCGATCGCGAAGGCCTGATGGTCATCGAGGATGCGGCGCAGGCGACCGGCGGCTCGGCTCACGGCAAGATGTGCGGCTCGTTCGGCACCGTCGGCTCGACCAGCTTCTATCCGGCAAAGCCGCTCGGCTGCTATGGCGACGGCGGTGCGATGTTCACCAATGACGATGCGCTGGCCGAACAGCTGCGCTCGTTCGCCTTTCACGGAAAGGGCGAAACGCAATACGACAATGTCCGCGTCGGCATCAATTCACGGCTCGACACGCTTCAGGCGGCGATCCTGATAGAGAAGCTGGCCATCCTCGAGGACGAGATGGTGGCGCGGCAAGCGGTCGCCAATCGCTATGCCGAAGGTCTCGGCGATATCGTCAAGGCGGCGCGCAATCTGGGCGGCGGCCGCTCGGCCTGGGCGCAATACGCCATCGAAACGCCGAAACGCGACGGGCTCAAGGCACATCTCGGTGAAAAGGGCATTCCGTCGGTCATCTACTATGTGAAACCGCTGCACAGCCAGATTGCCTATCGCGATTATCCGCGCACGCCGACCGGCCTTGCCGTTTCGGAAGAGCTGCCGAAGCGCATCCTGTGCCTGCCGATGCATCCCTATCTGAGCGAGGCTGACCAGGACCGGATCATCGAAACGATCCGTAACTATATCGGCTCGAATTCGGCGCATGTAGCGGCGGCATAAATTCGAAAGTTTCGAAGCGTGGTCTCGGAATACATCGACGAGTTCATCATGTTCTGCGCCGGGTTGTGGATGGCTGGCGTCGGCTTCGGATTTCTCTCGAACCCCTCTCAAGCTCGCCCGGGCCAACAGCAGGCATGGTGGACCAACTTTGGAACCCATTTTAAATGGATGGGGCCGCTGTTGATCATCATCGCGATAGCGCTCGCATTCGCGGCGCCTTCCTAGACTCGCGTCCGACGGCAGCTCGGCACGGTCGGCATCGTTGATCAACAACCGCCGATTCAAGCTTTGCGCGTCAAGGCAGGCGATCATCGGCACCGATTTTGCGATGCTTTGCTGCGCGCCGCAGCATAGTCTGCACCTGGCTCCCCTTTAGGCTGGTTCTCATGAAGAAGATTGGTTTCCTCTCGTTCGGGCACTGGACGCCCTCGCCGCAATCGCAGACGCGGACGGCATCCGACGCGCTTTTGCAGTCCATCGAGCTGGCCGTCGCGGCCGAGGAGCTGGGTGCGGACGGCGCGTATTTCCGCGTGCATCACTTCGCGCGCCAGCTCGCCTCGTCCTTCCCGCTGCTGGCAGCGGTTGGGGCGAAGACCAGCCGAATCGAGATCGGCACGGCGGTGATCGACATGCGCTATGAGAACCCGCTCTACATGGCCGAGGACGCCGGCGCCGCCGACCTAATCGCCGGAGGGCGTCTGCAGCTGGGCATCAGCCGCGGCTCGCCGGAGCAGGTGATCGAGGGATGGCGCTACTTCGGCTACGCCCCGCAAGAGGGCGAGAGCGATGCCGACATGGCCCGCAGACACACCGGAGTGCTGCTCGAAGTGTTGCTGGGCAAAGGTTTTGCGCACCCTAGTCCGCGGCCGATGTTTTCCAACCCGCCCGGCCTGCTTCGCGTTGAACCACAGTCGGAGGGCC
The DNA here is from genome assembly GCF_040321675.1 of Mesorhizobium sp. M0296. Taxonomy (NCBI): domain Bacteria; kingdom Pseudomonadati; phylum Pseudomonadota; class Alphaproteobacteria; order Hyphomicrobiales; family Phyllobacteriaceae; genus Mesorhizobium; species Mesorhizobium sp. M0296. The sequence goes on along the minus strand of NZ_JAMYRZ010000002.1, from coordinate 85,368 downwards.
TGCGCGAACGCATCTGGTGGGGCGCCGCCACCAACGCCACGGCGGAATGGGCGGCGAAGCTGGGGATGAACCTGCAAAGCTCCACGCTCAAATTCGATGAAGGCGGAAAGCCGTTTCACATCCAGCAGGCCGAACAGATCCGGGCTTTTCGTGAGGCCTGGAAGACGGCCGGACACACGCGCGAGCCGCGGGTGTCGGTCAGCCGGAGCATTTTTGCCTTGGTCGACGATCGCGACCGGGCCTATTTCGGCGGCAATGAGAGCGGAGATCAGTTCGGTTACATCGAGGCAGACAGGCGCGCCGTCTTCGGCCGCTCCTATGCCGCCGAACCGGACGTCCTCATCGAGCAGCTAAAGGGCGACGAAGCCATCGCCGAGGCCGATACGCTGCTGCTTACCGTCCCCAACCAGCTCGGGGTCGACTACAACGCCCATGTCATCGAGGCGATTCTGACCCATGTCGCCCCAGGCTTGGCCTGGCGCTGACGAGTTTGAACAATCGACGCCACAGGCAAGAACCTGCCCCTCCTGACCTGCTCAGGAGCCGAACAGGCGACTGTCCCAATATACGGGTTGATGCAGGCTGGCTGTGATCAAGGCAAACTCCGGATGGGTCGGATTGATCAACACGTTGTTGTCGAGGCGAGCCACGACGCTTGGCACGATCAAGATCGCGCTGCGGCGCTCGACATACCACGTCTCGCCGAATTCCTTGCTCACCTTTGCCGGCATCATATCCCACCCCGGCAGCGACGGCTGCGAAAATATCTCGTAGCTTAGTCCGCGCGGAACCATGATCTGGACGTAGTGCTGGTTGGGCGGCAGTCTGCCGCTGCCGTGCACCAGCTTTTCCAGCAACGCTGTCGAATAGTGCTCGCTGGTGTAAATCACTGGGCTGCCAGGCGTGTTCCAGCGGCCGGGCGCGATCGTCGAGCCCGTCGCGTCAAAGATCGGATAGGTGCCGGCAGGATCGCCGATCCTGAAGCACGGCAGCGTCCGATCGAGTATCTGCGCCGTCAAGCGGCAGTGCCGTATTTCAGGCCTGCAAGGATATCGATCACCAGCTCGGCGCCGATCTCGTTTTGGATGACCATTTCGATCGGGCGTCGGTCTTCCAGCATGGGATGAGGTCGAAATAGAAAGTCACGAGCCTCATCTTCGATCTTCCAGACGTCGAGGGCCAAGTCCCATGCACGAGCCACCCGTGCCACCCGCATGCCCTCCTCCGAAGACAGTCGAAGAGCGCCCCTCTTGCGACGTTCATAGGTTGCCTTTGGAACGAGGCGGTATTTGAATTGGGCATCGGCCGGTGCCAGCAATTGTGAGACGCGTTCCAGCGCGCCGATGGGCAATCCGCCTTCAATTCGAGCCATCAGCCCGAATGGCGACCGTGCAGCCGTTTCCTTGGGCGACAGCCCCAGCACGTCGGCTATATTTCCAAATGCTAACATCTCTGCTTCCCATTCATATGAAGCAATATATAGCCTCACATGAGGCTGAATGCAAGCGTTCTTGCGGTCTCACGGCTGGTTGCCGTCGGCTCGTTTAAGCATCGCAAATGCACGACTGATCCGTTGCAGCGCTGTGGCGTTGGCCAGCACTGCGTACAGCGCGAACCCACCCGCCAGAATCCAGGGCGAAGCCGCGCCCATGGCGGTCGCGACTCCGTCCGTGGCGAGCAGCACACAAATGAAAACCAGACGTTCCATCCGCTCGAAGAAATCCGGCCAACCATGGTTTTCTACGGGAATTTCCAGCGCCGTCCGTGCCTTCGCGTAACTTGTGAGTATCCCGCCGGCGAACGCGAACATTGCGATCGCCCACAGATCGGCGACCCAGCCGATAGCCGCAAAGACGGCTAATTCCTGATAGCGGTCGACGACGGCATCGAAATAGCCACCGGCCTTGGTGCTCATATTTGTCCGGCGGGCGACCGCACCGTCCAGCGCGTCGAAGGTGAAGGCAAACGCCAGGCAAAGGCCAAAGGCAAGACTTGAATGGTGATAGACATAGGCGGCCGACGACAAGGCGACGAGCACCAGCCCGCTAGCCGTAACCTGGTTCGGCGTCATGCCGATCCCGATCAGCGGAGAGGCGGCCTGCTCCCATAGCGGGTCGATGCGACTTTTCATGAGACCGGCGATCATGGCGGCTCCTCTGATGATGTCGTTTCACCGAGCTTTACCAGCAATTTGCGGGTTTGTTCCACCGTCGCCACCGTTCGACTTGGGTCAACGCAGACGGAGAACTGGCTCAGCAACGTTCTCAACCCGCCGCAACAGCGATTTCTTTTTGGCGGATGCGGCCGGCGGATTAAGGCGCTCGCCAAAGCTGACGGAGCAAATCGACCGGCGGTCTGGCGGCCGCACCCGAACGATGTGACTATGATTGCTTGCCATCCGTCGGAAGCCGGCCGAAACTCGATGCATGAATTTTCACCCAAGTTTGCCTACCTGCTCGCGACCTCTCTTGGCGCGGGATTATCTCCAATATGGCCGGGCACGGTCGGCGCAATGGTTGGAGTGGCTGTTGCCGCAGCTCTGATACCTGCATCGCCTTGGCTGACCGTGCTTGCCTATGCGGCCCTGTTCGCCGTTGGCGTATGGGCGTCATCGCATGTTATCTCCCGTACCGGGACGGAGGATCCGCAGATCGTCGTCATCGATGAGACCTTCGGCGCCGCCGCGACACTTTCCATGCTTCCGATCGACCCACTCTGGTGGGCAGCAGGCTTCCTTGCTTTCCGGTTTTTCGACGTCGTCAAGCCTTGGCCCATCCGTATCATGCATGACCAGGTAAGGGGTGGGGCCGGCATTATGCTGGACGACGCGGCCGCGGCTGTCGTCGCTGGGGCGTTGCTGCTCCTGCTGAACGGTTTGATTGACCATTTGCGGTAATGGGGGCATTCGGCCCCACTGCCAAAGGCCAGCACGATGGTCCATGCGAGTTTAGCGCCACAAGAGGAGGACTGGACCAATGCGAAGCTATAGGATCGCGGCCATTCCAGGCGATGGGATCGGCAAGGAAGTCGTAGCGGCCGGCCTTCGTGCGCTGGCCGCCTGCGCCACGCGCGACGGCGGTTTCAGTCTCGAGGTGCAGCATTTCGACTGGGGCTCGGACTACTACAAGCTCAACGGCGTGATGATGCCCAAGGACGGCACCGAGCGGCTGAAGGCCTTCGACGCGATCTATTTCGGCGCCGTCGGCGCGCCAGACGTGCCCGACCATCTGACGCTTTGGGGGTTGCGGCTCGCGATCTGCCAGCCCTTCGACCAATACGCCAACGTGCGCCCGACCCGCATCCTGCCCGGTATCGAGAGCCCGCTTCGCGGCGTCACGGCAGGGGATCTCGACTGGGTCATCGTTCGGGAGAATTCGGAAGGCGAGTACGCCGGCCAGGGCGGGCGCTCGCATCTCGGCCTGCCTGAGGAAGTTGCAACCGAGGTCTCGATCTTCACCCGCGCCGGCGTCACGCGCATCATGCGCTTCGCCTTCGAGATGGCGCGGTCACGGCCGCGAAAGCTGTTGACGGTGGTCACCAAGTCGAACGCCCAGCGTCACGGCATGGTGCTCTGGGACGACATCGCGCATGAGGTCGCGGCTGATTTTCCGGATGTCGCATGGGACAAAATGCTGGTCGACGCGATGACGGTGCGCATGACGCTCAATCCGTGCTCGCTCGACACCATCGTCGCGACCAACCTTCACGCCGACATCCTGTCGGATCTTGCGGCCGCACTTGCCGGATCGATCGGCATCGCGCCGACTGCGAACCTCAACCCCGAGCGGCGGTTTCCGTCGATGTTCGAGCCGATCCACGGCTCGGCCTTCGACATCACCGGCAAGGGCATCGCCAATCCGGTCGGCACGTTCTGGTCGGCGGTGATGATGCTGGAGCATCTCGGCGAGCCGGCTGCCGCGGCGCGCCTGATGCGCGCCATGGAGCGCGTGACGGCGGACGCCTCACTGCACACGCCCGACCTCGGCGGAACCGCCACCACCGACAAGGTCACCGAAGCGGTTTGCACGGCCCTACTCGGCGACAACGAGTAGGAAAAGGAGCAAGCGCCTGGCATCGCTGTCATTCCCAGTGATGGCATCGGCAAGGAAGTCATGCCCGAAGGCGGGAGGCATCCGCACTCGCCGCCGTTCACCGATAGTGTTCGTGCGCCTCCGTGCGGAAACCGAACCCATCAAGTGTTTCGATCAGCACCTGTACAGGATCAAGCACACCGTGCGTTGACCGCCACGCGACAAAGCCGTCCGGCCTGACGAAGGCGGCACCGCCGCTACGTATACTCGGAAGCGTATAAAGACTAAAATACGCTAGAGCGTATAATCTTAGATCCCCATGGACCTTCACAGCCATGCTTTCAGCTTGTCCGGCCGCCGCCGGCCAATGTGACCGAAGCGAATAGTCGGCACGCTCATAAGCTCCAAGGCAAAGCGAGGTCAGTCCTAGCAGACTGAGGCAACGGATCGGTTTTTCAAACGGATCGTGCGGCACTCAGCCAATCGAGTCGTGCGGCAGGGACAAGGCCGTAATTGTAAAAATTGATGCCGTCGACATCCGGCGCCATCGCAGGTTTCACCTTGGCGGTGAGGATATCGGGGCCTGCCATTTCCGGATAGAACAGCCGGTAGCCGGCGCCGAGGAATTTTTCCGCGCCAAGGGCTGCGCGTCCGGCTGCCATCAGTCTGGCGACCTCGCCGGGCTGCATGTCGTAGGCACACAGGATTGCCCCGTCACAGACCTTGCCGAGCGCCGCGAGATCGCAGCCGCCAAGCCAACCGTCTTTCAAATCGATGATGACAACGCGGGTCGCCGGATTGGCCACCTCGCGCAGTTCGGCGACCAGGCTGGTCACCGGTTCGAACCGCCACTGCAGGTAGCCATGGAGTTCCGGCCATGGCAAAAAAGTGTCGAGGCCGCTCCCCGGAAAATCTGGAAAGCGCCGTTCGGGCACGGCGCGCTCGCAGGTCTCGACGATCCATTGCCCGACGAGCTTGCGCGCTACTTCGCCGTCGACGCGGGCCCCGGCCGCGCGCGCAAGGCAGGACGGACAAAAACATATCGACAACAGAAAATCGTCTTCCGGCGTCAGCCCGACACCATCTTTCTCATGATGGTATTCGTGGGCGAAGCCCATGAAGGAAGGGCTTTCAAGCTCGATCCGGTCTGGCCTGTAGCTGTGCGAGATATCGGCGATCAGCGCGCGGACATAGGCGCGCGCATCCGGATGTGATGGGCAGAGATTGTAGTAGTTGGGATCGCCGAAGGCGTTGCGGGTTACGGCCTGCGGATGAAGCATGCCGAGCCGGGTGTTGTGCAAGCAGACCGTCCAGCACGAAACGCCGAGCCCGCCCACCTCGCGCCGGCGGACAAGGTCGCCAAGCACATCGCCGCCTTCCATGATCACGTCCGCCACCTTGGGCTGGATGGCAAGGTCGGCCCAGCGTGCCGCATCTGGCTTGAAATAGATGGTTCCGTCTTCCGGAAAATAGGCTTTCCGGCGCGGGCTGCGCGGCTGCAGGAACCGGCCAGCGTGATAGGAAGTCGCCAGACTGATCATGTTGAGCCCGGCACGCTCGACAAGATCGCGCTCGACCGTCTCCAAACCCAGATCCTGGACATCCCAAGGATAGGTCCACATGGACAGTTGCATCCGGTTATCCTCAGTGTTGATCCCGATATGGGCGTATGGTCGGGAGGGCTTCTTATCAGTCGACCGGCTCGGCGACCTGCATGAGGCAGTCTCCCGCCTCGCACTTCGTGTGCAGCCGCCGCGAAAGCACAATGCCGCTTTCGAGGAAGTGCAGGGCTTGCTCGGCGAGGTCGAGTCGTTCGAGGTCGTGGTACCAGCCCGCCAGTTGGCCTGAAGTCACGCTGTCGCCCAGCCTGACTGCCGGCTCGAACCAACCACGGCTTGTGGCATAAAGGCCCTGACTATGCCGAGACAACGAAAGAAGCCGCGTCGGCGCCGAAGGCCCGGTTGCAGGTGCAAGAACCGGCGCCTCAACCACTCCCAAGGCGGCCATCAGGGCGTCGAGTGCGCGGGCGGTAATCTCCATCGTATCGACCGTGACAGTGCCACCGCCGCCGAACTCTCCGCTGACGCCGATGGCGCCGGCCCGCCGCGCCGCACCCATGGAGGTCGGTGAGGCCTGGCCGTTGTCGGCCACGAACCCATAGGGCATGCTGAGCGTCCGCATTAGCTCCACACCGCGCCGGTGCCGGTCGGGATCGGTATTGTGCTCGACAAGCGCGGTCGGCAGATGCTCCATCGAGGTGCCGCCAGAATGAATGTCGAAGATGACGTCGTGGCGGGGAAACAGTTCCATCTCCAGGAAATTGGCAAGCCGGCTTGTTGGCGTGCCTGACGGGTCGCCCGGAAAGGCGCGGTTGAGATTGCCGCCGTCGAGTGGCGAGCAGCGCTTTGCGGCGATCACCGCCGGCACGTTCGCCATCGGCAGGATGGTGACGCGACCCTTGATCCGCTTGGGATCGAGCCGGCGCACCAGCTTTGCCAGCGACAGCTCGCCTTCATATTCGTCGCCGTGATTGCCGGCCATCAGAAGGACCGACGGGCCTTCGCCGTTGCGGACAAGGCAGATCGGGACCTTGACCTGGAAATAGGGCGAACGGTCGATCGAAAACGGAATGCTGAGATGGCCGAGTGTCTTGCCGTCCCGGTCGAAGTCGAGCGTATGGCTGAGGCCAGTGTGCATGGCGGCGGCTCAGACAGCTGCGATCGCAGTGACCTCTATGCGGAGGTCGGGATCGGCGAGACGCGCCTCGACACAGGCGCGCGCCGGCAGGCGCGCAGGATCCACCCAGGCATCGTAGATGCTGTTCATGGCATCGAAGTCGGCGATCTGCGGCAGGAAGATATTGATCGCCACTAGCCTCGACTTGCTGCTGCCGGCCTCAACAAGGAGCGCCTCGACCTTGGAGAGCACGTCGTTCGTCTGACCCTCGATGCCGGCCTTGCGGTCGTCTGCCACCTGGCCTGCGATGTGCACAAGGCCGCCATAGACGACCGCCTGAGACATGCGGGAGCCGGACTGGAAGTACTTGATCATATCAGATCCTTTCGAGGTTCTCTTTTTTGGAAGTGGCCGCGATATCTGCTCAGCCGAAATAGGTAGGAAAGGCGTGGCGGACATACCCGGCCGCGTCGGCGCCGAAGATCACGCGATAGCGATCGAGGCAGGTGCAGGGGTGCGAGATGCCGAATTCAACGACGTCACCAACGGCAATATCGTCGCCCGACGCAATTGTCAGGAAGGCGTGCTGGTCGTTGAGCTTGAAGACCTCGGCACGCGCTTTCGGCAGCTGCTTGCCGGCACGAAAGATGGTCACGACCTTCGGAAAGCCCTGGTCGAACGACACGTCGCGCATGCCCATACCGCAGATAGCAAGGCCGGGCTCCGGCCGCGACAGTACCTCGGCCCACAGGCGCAAAGCCGGATGGAAGGAATTTCGTGCGGAAGCACTGACGCCGCCGATCGCAAAACCGTCGCGGGCATCGAGTGCGCCAAGCGACCTGTCGTAGACGCCATGGTCGTGAAAGAAGATGGCGCCGCTGCGCAGCACCAACGTGGCATTGCCGTCCCTGGAGACGAGGGGCGAAAGCGCTGCGACCACCTTGTCGAAGTACACCGAGCCGCCGGCGGTGACGATCAGCGGGGTGTCGCCGCCGACGCGGGCGCGGAGCCGCAGGAACATATCGGCTGTCATTGCCAACAGGGCGGATATCGCCTCATCGGTGCGGCCAGGATCGGCTTGCGCCGCGGCACCTTCGTAGGTTGCGACCCCGGCGATCAGCAGCCGCCCGCCGGCTGCTACAACCGCGTCGGCGATCGCCTCGGCTTCGCCGGTGGTCCGGGCGCCTGCCCTCCCCGCACCAAGTTCGACGAGCACGCGCAATGGCGGCAGCGTCGCATTGGCGCGCCAAGCTTTAGCAAGCGCATTCACGGCATCGAGAGAGTCGGCAAAAACGTAGAACTCGGCGCTTGGCCAGGCGCCGACAAGGACAGCAAGTCGGTTCGCACCACCTGGTCCGCCGACCTCATTGGCGATGATCAGCCGAGAGAGCCCGGCTCTGAGCATCACTGTGGCCTGCCTTATGTCGGCGACGGTCGTGCCCCATGCTCCGGCCTCGATCAGGGACCGGGCAAGGTCAGGCGCCATCGGGGTCTTGGCATGCGGGGCGATCACGGCGCCCTGTTCTCGCGCATACCCCAGGAACAGGTCACGATTGGCGATGAAGGCCTCCTCGTCGAGGGTCAACACCGGCAACGACATACGTCCATGCGCTGGATGCCAGCGCTCAGATGCGACAAAGCTGCTGTCCAGCCCGAGGGTGCCAGGCGGCACGCCGCGGATACGATCGTCGAGCAGGAAATTTTCACGGGTCGCGAGCGACAGTACGGGTGAGTTTTCGGTCATCCGATGCTAGTCCTTTCGCTTTCGCAGGATGAAGTCCGGATCGATTTCCGATGCCGGCCACACCATGAGAGAGATGCGTGCCAAAGCGTTACTGCGGACCGATCATCGATGCCCACCATCACCTTTGGGATCTCGGCCTCGGCCGCCATCCCTGGCTCACGCCCACGGCTGGCGAACGCGGCGGTCTGGGCGAGCTTGGCCCCTTGCGGCGAAACTACCTTCCTGAAGATTATTTGCGCGACGCCGGCCAGCACAGTGTCGTCGCCACCGTCCATGTTGAAGCCGGTTGGGCTGGGGATGACTGCGTCGGTGAAACGCGGTGGCTTGAAACCCTCGACAAGTCGCGCGGCGTGGCCGCCCGTTATGTCGTTCACGTACCTCTGGCGAACCGCCAAGCGCCGGCGCTGGTCCAGGCGCAGGCGGCATTCGACCGTGTCGTCGGCGTACGCGACATACTGAGCTGGGATCCGGATCCCGCCCGTCGTTTTGCCGCCCGTGACGGCATCATGGACGATCCGGCCTGGCGTGCCGGCCTGTCCCTGCTTGGGCGTCGCCGGCTGGTTTTCGACCTGATGGTATTTCCGCGCCAGCTCACCGGCGCGGCGCGCCTTGCAGCGGCCTTTCCGGACCAGCTCTTTGTTCTCAACCATTGCGGCAGCCCGATCGATCGCGATGCGGACGGGATGCGGGTGTGGCGCGAAGGGCTGCGGCTTTTGTCGGAGCGCGAGAACGTCGCCATCAAGATATCGGATCTGGTCGCCTACGATCATGATTGGACGCTCGACAGCCTAAGGTCGGTTGTCATGCATTGCATCGACTGTTTCGGTACGCGGCGCGCGATGTTCGGCAGCGACTTTCCGGTCGCCGGCCTGCATGCATCGTTCAATGCGGTGTATGACAGCTTCAAGGCCATTGCAGGAGAGCTTTCCGCGGACGAGCAGACGGCACTATTCTATGGCAATGCACGGCGCATTTATCGGCTGGACGATATGTCATCGGCGGGCCTGCTCTCTGCCTGAGAGAAGCAGCAGCCCCAGGATCAGCGACCCGAACAGGATACTGCGCCAGCCGGGCGATGCGTTGACCACGGTGATCAGCGCCGTGATCGTAACCAGCAGGATGGCGCCGGGGATGGTGCCGGCATAGGTACCGAGCCCGCCGAGGATCGAGGTGCCGCCAAGCACCACGGCGGCAATCGAGGCGAGCAGATAAGGATCGCCGATACCGACATAGCCTTGTCCGTTCATGCCGAGGACCAACACACCGGCAAGTCCCGCACAGAAGCCGCTGATTCCGTAGACCGCCAGCGTGGTCGAGGCGACCGGAACCCCGGACAGCGCCGCGGCGAGCGGATTGGCGCCCATCGCGAATATCCGGGCGCCAAGGGATGTCGCATGCATCGTGGTCAGAACGATCACTGAAATGACCACCCACAAAAGCACGCCTGCCGGAATACCGACCGGCCGCGCATTGCCGAGCCAGCGGACCAGCGGGTTCTCGGCGGTCACGGCACTGCCGCCGGCGATGATGATCAGCAGACCTTGCAGGAATGTCGCCATCGCCAGTGTCATGATCATTGGATGAACGCGCAACAGCGCCACGCCCAGCCCGTTCACCAGACCGATTGCGCTCGTCAACGTGAGAACTGCAAGAACGGCGGTGAGCCCTGTCGGATCCGCCTGCCACGAAAGCAGCGGCAGGCTGACAGCGCTAACCGTGACGATCGCCGCGACGGAAAGGTCGATGCCGCCGGCAATCACCACGAAAGTTTGGCCCGCCGCGACCAGGCCGATCACCGCGCCCAATTCAACCAAATAGCGCAAATGCCCATAAGCGCCGAAGCCAGGTGAAGCGAAGCTCGCCGCGATCCATACCGCCGCAACTATAGCGATCGTAAGGAAGGGCCGGCTGCGCAGAATCGTCACGGCGCGCCTGCCGCTCCGTGCTGTCATTGCTGCACCTTGCGGAATTGCGGGATGGCTACCGCCCCGATGATGATGAGGCCCTGGGCGACATATTGGGCGACCGGCGTGAAGCCGAGGAAGAACATGACACTGATCATCAGGCTGAGCAGCAGGCTGCCCGCAAGAGCGCCGCGCATGGTACCCTGGCCGCCGAGGAAACCGATGCCGCCGAGCACTGCGGCGGCAATGGAATTCAGCGTGAACGCCGTGCCGATGACTGGATCGCCCGAACCCGTTTGCGCGGCGATGAACAGGCCGGCGCCTGTGCAAAGCAGGCCGCTAATCGCGTAGGCGGCGATCCGGGCACCGTCGATCGGCACGCTTGAGCGGTAGGCGCCGACGGGATTTTCGCCTGCAGCATAGATGCTCAAACCAAGCGGCGTGGCGAGATAGAGTTTCCACAAAAGCACGATGAGTACCAGCAGCACGAATGCCGCCGGGGTGTTGCCGGCAAGCAGGTCCGACAGCCACTCGGGTATGGCGCCGCCCGGCCTCGGCAGGATGAGCAGCGCAGCGCCGCCGATAATGAAGGAGCCAGCGAGCGTCACCACGATCGCCGGCAACCGAAGTTTCACGACGATGACCCCGATCGCGGCACCGATGCCGAGACCGGTCAGCGCCACCGCAGCGGCACCGCCGGCTATGCCCAGCGGTCCGGTCATCGTCGTCGCAGCGATCACCGCGCCCAGGCTGACCATGGCGCCGATGGCCAGGCTTATGCCGCCGGTGAGCATGAGGATCGCCTGGGCCATGGCGACCAGCGCCAGCGGAAACCAGCTCTGGGTGAATTTGGCGAAACCGGACGCTGTCAAGAGGCCGGGAAACAGGAAACCGTAGGCAATGACGAACGCCAGGACCACAGCGAACAGGCTGCGCACGCCGACATTGCGGCGCAGCTGAACCGGCCAGTAGAGCGCGCCGGCTTGGCTTGAGGATGCTACCGTGCTCATGCCGCAACTTTCTGCTGTTCGGCGTCCATTGCGGCGGAAACGATGGCTTCCTCGCTCAGTGCCTCGCGCTTGAGCATGGCCACGATGCGGCCTTCGCGGACCACGCCGACGCGGTCGCAAAGGTGCACCAGTTCGGGTGTGTCGGAACTGAGCAGCACGATCGCCTTGCCGGCGGCGGCGAGTTTGCGAAGCATCATGTAGATCTCACGCTTGGTCTCGACATCGACGCCGCGCGTCGGGTCATTGAGGAGAAGCACAAGCGGCTCGTGTGGCATCCATTTCGCCAGCGCGACCTTCTGCTGGTTGCCACCTGAGAGTGCCTGCGCCGGGCGGTCGAGGTCGCCCTTGATGGCAAGCTGGGCGGCGAGGCCCCTTGCCATATCGCGCTCGGCACGCCGGCTGCGCAGCTTCAGCGCCGGCAGCCTTGCGAAGGCGGGCAGCATCATGTTGGTGATGATGGGATGGATCAGGTGCAGGCCTTCGCGCTTGCGGTCAGCCGGGACATAAGCGAGGCCGAGCGCATTGGCTTTCGGCACGCCGCCGGGCAAACCCGAAACACCGTTTACCGTCGCGGATACCGTCCTGGCGGGGATCGCGCCGTAGAGGCCAAGCAGCAGATCTTCCTGCCCCTGCCCGACCAGGCCGCCAATGCCAAGCACCTCGCCCGTCCTGATGTCGAGATCGACGTCGCGCATCAGGCCGGCCGAAAATTTACGAACCGAGATGGCGTCGGCCGGCGATGGCGAAGGCCGCCATCGTGGAAAGAGATCGCCGGGGTCGCGGCCGACCATCAGCCGTACCAGTCCGGCGGCATCGGTTCCTTCCAGCGAGCAGTCCGCCGTGCAGGTCCCATCCTTGAGCACGGTGACATGCTCGCACAGCGTCATCACCTCGTTCAGTCGGTGTGAGATGTAGAGAATAGCGATGCCCTCGCCCCGAAGCCTCTCCAGCAGGTCGGTGAGGATTTTTGTCTCAGTTGCCGATAGCGATGAGGTGGGTTCGTCGAGGATGAGCACGCGCGGCCGGCGGTAAAGCGCCTTGGCGATCTCCACCATCTGCCGGCGGCCGAGGGACAGGTGCCCCACCGGCGTAGACAGCGGTTCGTAAAGCCCGACAAGATCGCATGCGGCCCTGGCCCGGACGGCAAGCTCGTTGTAGTCGATCAAGCCGAACCGCTTGGGATAGGCACCGAGCCCGATGTTTTCGGCAATGGACAAGCTGGCCGTCAGGCTGAGTTCCTGCTGGACAACGGCGATCCCGGCCTGTCGCGCATGAGCGGGGGTCATGCGCGAGACCGGGCGCCCATCGACCTCGATCGCCCCGCCGTCCGGGCGCAAGGCGCCGGACAAAAGGTTGATCAGTGTCGACTTACCTGCGCCGTTCTCGCCCAGCAGCGCATGCACGCGGCCCGGCTGGAGAGCGATTGAAACGTTGCGCAGAACGGGGTTGCCGAAAAAGGACTTCGACACCCCCAGCGCGGCGAGAAGCGGAGCCGTGGTTGTCAATGCTACAACCCTTCAGGCTTATTTCTGGGCCAGCAGCTTCTTGAATAGATCCTCATCGTACGGCGAATAGATGTAACCGTCAGCCGGGAAATCCTTCGCCCGGGCGAGGTATTCGTCGACGTTGGAATTGTCGATCACCGGCAACGGGATCTTGACGAAAGCCGGCACATCCTCGCCCTCCAGTGCCTGGACGGCGGTGTAGGTGGCGAAGGCGCCGAGCCAGTTCGGCTGCATCGTCGCCCAGCTCTTCAGGCCCTTTTCCTTCCACAGTTCGAGAAACTGGCGCGCATTCTCGCCGGTGATCGGCACCTGGTCGCGGCCCTGCTTGTCGAGCGCGAGCACGGCGCCTGCCGACAACGCGCCGCCCAGCGACAGGATGCCGTCGATTTCGGGGTTGGCGAAAAGCAGGCTGGTCACGGCCTCCTGGGCGGGCGCGACATTGTAGGCCGTGTTCGTCTCGGCAAGCACCTTCACATCGGGATGGGCCTTAAGTTCGGCATCGGCGCCTTTGCGCCGGTCGTCGCTGACCGAAACGCCGGCTGGGCCATTGAGGATGAGGATCTTGCCCTTGCCGCCGATGGCGTCGATCAGGAACTTGGCCGCCTGATCGCCCCACTGTGAGGAATCGGTGTTGACCTTGGCGGTCACCTGGTCGGTATCGACGAGGCTGTCGAAGTTGATGATGGCGATGCCCTTGGCGCAGGCGTCCGCCAGCACGCGCGCCGGCGCGGTCGACGAACCAGCGATCAAGATGATGGCATCGACATCGGAATCGATCATCGACTGGATCTGCTGAATCTGGACGTTGGCGTCGCCCTGGGCATCGGTCACGACGAGTTTGTCGACCAAGCCTTGCTTCTTCAAAGTCTCGACTTCGGCTTCGATCGTGCCCTGTGTCTGCTTCATCCAGGTCGGCACTGAATAGATATTGGCCCAGCCGATCGTATATGGCGCTTTGCGATATTTAGCGGCGGCGTTGGCCTGCGACCCGGCGCCGAGGCTGAGGAGAAGGCCGAGGCAAAGGGCACTGGCGGATGCGAAAAACGATGATTTCGTCATGATTGTTCCCTTCTGAAGTTATGCCTGGACGTGCGGGATCGGGACGAGAAAACCCGCCGGTTGCCGCATCGGAAACCGCCCGTTTTTCTCGTCAGGACTTACTGCGCCTGGCTCGTTATTGTCCGATATTTCAGACAACAGGCCTGTATATCGGACAAATGGGATGCTAGACTGAGCCTTGACATCTTTCAAGCGTCTTGAGACGAGGGCCGAATGATTTTTGCGCGGGTGCGGCCTACATGAGCGATAGCGTCACTGGTCTAATTGAAACGGAAGCCGGCGCCGAGCCGCGCAATGGCGAACGGCGTCGCGGGATCGACCGCGTCATCATGCTACTCGAGGCCCTTCTGCGGCACCGCGCGCCGATGCGCGTCGGCGACATGGCCAAGATGATCGGCGCGCCGCGTTCAACCACTTATGAAATCGTCAACAGTCTGCTTGAAGCCGAAATGCTCGAAAATGTCGGAACGGAAGGCTATGTCTATTTCGGAAAGGCGATGCATCTGTTCGGCTGGGCCTACTCACATCATAATGCCCATTACCGGCGCATCATCGAAACCCTGGACAGACTAGGCGCGGAGACGGGCGAGACCGTCCAACTGTGCGGCCTGCGCGGGACCAAATATGTCGTCCTTGATTGCCGGGACTCGCCTGGCCCGTTCCGGATTTCAAGCGATGTCGGAGTCGAGGTGCCGATACCGTGGACGGCGTCCGGAAGGCTGCTGCTCGGCCATATGAGCGAGCACGAAATACGGGACTTCATTCCGCCTGGCGACTACACGCTTCCCGACGGCCGCGTCATTGCGCCAGCCGAGTTCTTCGGCGATGTCGCTCTGGCGCGCCAGCAAGGTTTCAGCGAGACCGCTGCACTGGCAGACCGTTTCACCTGGTGCATGGCCGCGCCCATCCGCGATGGCAACGGGGCCATCAACAAGACGCTTTGTTTCGTGTTGCCCGTCGATACGCCGGAAGCGCGGCGCAGCGAATTGCTCGCCCTGCTATGCGAGCGCGCCAGTGGGTTGTCGCTCGCGGGAAGCTAGTAAAAAATCGGCGCGCGAAGGTCCGGGGTAGGCTCCGTTCGTTCAGCCGCAGCAGCGAAGCCCGAAACTGGTACTCCGGTGAGTATGGCAAAGGCGGCAGCGCGCTCCTGCTATCACGGCATCCCAGGCGTCCTCAAGAACGCGCTTGACTGGGCGTCGAGGCCACTCGGTCGGTCGGCGTTGACCGGCAAAGCGGTGCTCGTCATCTCCGTGTCGCCGGCCTTTACCAGCGGCGATCGTGCTCAGGCACAGGCCAACGAGACGCTGCTCGCCATCCAGTCACGTCCCGTTCTCGGTCCGCAGGTCGTCATCGGCAACGTTGCCGACAAGATCAGGGATGGACGATTGACCGACGAGCCCAGCCTGCGCTTCGCCTTATCGGCGATCGATCGCCTGATCGCCCTTTGCCCAGCTGGTCATCAGGCCGAGTATGCGCAACCGTCGTTGAGCTGAGTCGAGATAATTTCCGAAAGTGCACTGCATGTTGGCAACCGCACGGTGATGGAGCACGTTCCAACGGGAACCGTATACCGCAAGACCTCAAGCCCAGAAGATCCAGCCAACCCGAGCGTCTGGATCGGGCGGATCGGCACGAGTGAGAAACGCGCGTTTCGCGACCCGCATGGAAAGGAGAACATCATGGATGTCGGCTTCATCGGACTGGGGCACATGGGGGCCGGAATGGCCACGAACATTCTCGAGGCAGGACATGCCATGACCGTCTACAACCGAACGCCGGGCAAGGACGATGTCCTCGTCCGCAAGGGTGCGCGATCGGCGGCCAAACTTTCAGAAGCCTGCCGCGGCGAGGCAGTCGTCACTATGCTGGCAGACGATCACGCGGTCGAAAGCGTGGTCTATGGCGATGGCGGCTTGCTCGCGACCCTTCGCACAGGAGCGACACACATCTCCTTCAGCACGATCAGTGTCGCTCTGTCGGAGCGCATGGCGGCCGATCATGCCGCGGCTGGCCAGCGCTTCGTCGCAGCGCCGGTGTTCGGCCGGCCCGACGTGGCGGCTGCCGGCAAACTGTTCGTCGTCGCGGCCGGCGCGCCGGACGCCATCGCCGCCGTGCAGCCGATTTTCGACGCCGTGGGCCAGAAGACCTTTGTCGTCTCCGAGACACCGAAAGCCGCCAATCTGGTAAAGCTAAGCGGCAACTTCCTGATTGCCTCGGTGATCGAATCGCTGGGCGAAGCCATTGCGCTGGTCAGCAAGGGCGGCGTCGACAAGCAGCTATATCTCGACATTCTGACCTCAACGCTGTTCGGGGCTCCCCTCTATAAGACCTATGGGGCGCTGATCGTGGAGGGCAAGTTCAAGCCGGCCGGCTTCGCGGCGCCGTTGGGTCAGAAAGACATCCGGCTGACGCTGGCAGCAGCCGAGGATTTGCGCGTGCCGCTGCCGATCGCCAGCCTCCTGCGTGACCGCTTCCTCACCCTGCTCGCCCATGGCGGCGAAAAGCTCGACTGGTCGGCCATCGGCAGGCTTGCCGCCAGGGATGCCGGCATGGACGCACCTTCGGGGGCGGGCATGCCGTCATCGGAGGCATAACCAAACAGTATTCCGCTGCCCTGTCCCGAGCGGCCTCGCCGGCGTTCGTCGGAATAATGACAAGCTTTCCTCGAGGTGAGCGGCGATTCGAAACAACTAAAGCGGCAAATCGATAGAACTTCTTGGATATCCGTTGCATCCGCACACGCGTCACAAAGCATGAAATTACTTTTTATCCGCAAGCGGGAGGAATTGGCCGAAGATCCGACAATTTTGGTTATCTGTCTCGAATGGCGAGCCATTTTTCCGTCCCCAGCAGGAGTTCTACGCCTTCTATCTGCTCAGCCACGGCCTGATGGTGGAGGATCGTGCGACAGCGCAAGCCCCGCATGACAATGGGTTATCGCACCTCTGCTTAATGGAGTGGACGACTGACCAATAGAGGATTGCTCAGGCGAATCCCGCCTGAGGGTAGCTTGCGGCTGAGAGACGCTTTGCATTACGAAACCGTAATATCGGAGCCGCAACTTCGCCCTAATGCAGATAGCAACTCGGACGGTCGAAACCGGAGATGCCCTATGCCGACAGTCGGCTATTCCTCGACCCAGAAGAGTTTGCACTGGGCTTTGTTCGCGTTGGTTGTAGGCATGTATCTGCTGACCTTCGGCGATGATCTCTTCCAACGTGGCGATCCCGACCGAGCCCTTGCATGGCGGCTTCACATCTCTTTTGGCCTGCTTCTGACTGCTCTCGTGCTCTGGCGGGTGGCCTTGCGGTTGGCAAGAGGCGCACCGACCCTGCCCGATTCCATGACAGGTTTCGAACGTGCCGTGGCCAAGCTTGGTCATCTCGCCCTGTATGTCCTGCTTGTCGCAATTCCCGCGCTTGGCATCCTGCTGACGTGGTTCAGAGGCGATGCGCTGACCTTTTTCGGATTCTTTACGATTCCGGCACCTTTTGCGCCGGATCGCGGCATCGCGGGCAGTATCAGAGAAGTTCACGGCCTTTGCGCTAACGCAATCTTGATCCTGGCTGGAGGACACGCGCTAGCCGCGCTCTGGCACCATTTCGTGAAGAAGGACGACGTGTTAAAGCGGATTCTGCCCCGAAGGGAACCAGTAACCTGCTTCGAACGCCGCTAGAATAGCTCCGCTGCAGGGGTAAAACCCGCATGGCATAAGTGATCTTACAGGAAACGCACAGCCAGCCCTTTCCAGAAGCATCATGAAGCCTCGTTGGTCTTCACCTGTGAACGGCAGCGCCATCCGACCCTTGTCGGACAAATTTGAAAGCCACCGTTCCGGCACGTGCGTCACTCCGGCAAAGGCGACCACAACATCGAGGTTTGGCAGATCAACTGCCTGCGTTGCATCACCGGATATCACTTCTACATGGGCATAATGAGCAAGATTGCTTTGCGCGCGCCGAGCGAGTTCTTCGTCGATCTCGTATGCAATCACGCGTCCTTCAGACCCCGTCAGTTCCGCGAGGATGGCGGTGAAATAGCCGACACCAGCGCCCACCTGAAGGACAGTCTGACCGGGAGCCATATTCAGATGGTCGAAAGCCAATGCCCAAAGTGACGGCAGGCCGCTGTTTAATCCGCGCTGTTCGTCAAGCGAGACCAGAACGTCGTGGTAAATCTCGTGAAGTGCGGTTGAAGGGCTGGTATGGACCGCCCCGATTTGCAATCTCGAATGGATACGCCATGGCCCGTCGCCAAGGTACTGTTCGCGCGGAACCTTTGCGAAGGCCTCGATGACCGCAAGATTGTGCAAGACAGGTGATGAGACACGCAGGTCTTCGGCAAACCACCGGCGCGCTTCACTGGCATCGATTCTTGTTGGCATGGAAATATCGGCTCGCGGATTGTGCGTACTTTGTCATGCTCTCAGAAAACCGAACGACGGCAAAGGGTCCCTATCCCCGCAAGACGATCCGCTCGCAGCTCAAGGAGCCGCTCGAAACCAAGGGTTCGCAACGAACTCGGCAGACGTGGAAGCCGTCCTGCGGTCGGTCGGCCTGGATCCGGCCCTCAGTTACAGGTTCCCGCACCAGCTCTCTGGCGGGATCAGTTCCGGAACCTTATACCGCTACCGAAGGTTGATCTACCGAGCTGGGCCGGCGAATAAGCCAGAAGCCCAGCCAGAGCGGCAGATAAAATGAATGAGCCCAATCAAGTACAGTCCGAAATCATCACCGCTGACCTACTCTTCGCGAGGGTCATGCACGACTATGACTACCAAGCTTCGAGGCACAGCCAAGGCTCTCGCGAAAGGCCGTGGTGGGGTCCACGGTCAGAGGCCATCCCGTCCGCCCTGCTGTCGAGGTGCTTCGAAGCGTTGGACCAGGCAAGCTCTGACTTGAGCACGATCATTGCAAGCTCGCGCCAAGCTCGACATTAGGCCAAGACAGCGCCCGTGCATCCACGTCGGTGATCAGCATATGGCCCGGCGACACTGTGATCGAGATCGCGAGTTCGGCACGAGCAAGAGCGTCTTGGGCGGTCAGGCTGCTGGCCCAGAATACAGGCACCTCCCCTTCCAAGACTTCGACGGCATCGCCCCAGTCGGGAGCCATCAAATTTCGGATCCCGATCGTCGTGGGCTCTCCGACATGGATGGGCGACCCGTGCGCATGCAGAAAACGCGCGGTGAGCGCGCGAACCTTGTCGACGTCGCTATACCTTATCGGGCGCATTGAGACGACCATTTCGCCACCGAACGGTCCGACTTGGGACGTCTCGATCTTGGTGCGGAACTTGGGGCCGGTTTTTCCACGGCCGATGCGCCGGAATTTCACGCCCTTTTCGACAAGTGCGGCCTCGACGGTGAGCGAACTGCCGAGCGCGAAAGCCGAAAAGCCATCTCGCCATAGGTCGATGATGTCTGTGGTCTGCCGGATCATCTCGCCGAAGTAATAGATGCTGTACTGTGGCGCATCGGTACGGATATCGATATCGCCCAGCGCTGGCAGCAATGGGCTGCCCGCACGGCTCACGCCCACCAAAGGGCAGGGTTTCGGATTGCGGACGCAAAACTGATGGAAATCGGCGGCAAAGCTGCGGGGCACAATCACGACGTTGGCCTGGAGCTTGCCGCGCGCAAGCCCTCCTGTATGCCCCTCATAGGCACCCATCCTGACGAGCCTGCGTAGGCTGTCCGCATCGACCATTCGCAAATCCTCGTAGATCAATGAAGTGATCGGGCGAGCCATGGCTTCCAACGGATATGCACGTTTCAGAGACACGTCGAGAGCGCGTAAGATCATCGGCGGGTCGGTCACTTGTCAAATCATCAGAATCTTTTCTCATCGATAAATCGTATTTATTGGCTGGCGAAGGATGGCGCTTATTATTAGCTTTTGCTCATATTTGTTCTCATTGACAGCTGCGGCAGCCGATCGCTTTTATCTGTCGGCTCGCCTCGTGCAGGAAGCCAAGATCCCGGTTCATGTAGAAAAGCAGGAAAGCCGCATAGAGTACAAAGACAAGGCTGAAGACCAGCGTCTTGACGACCAGCGACAATGCAAAAACATTCAGGTGCGGAGAGGCCCGCGCCAGGAAAGCCAGCACAATGTCGGACAGGAGCATGCTGATGATGAGTGGGAAAACGAGGGTCAGCGCCATCGCCATGATGCGATTCAGCAGACGCAGGAATATTCCCGCAGCATCCTTGCTGAATACAGGCAGAAGACTGTCGATCGGCCACAGGCCGTAGCTCTCGTAGAGACTGGTCAGGGAAAGCTGCAGGCCGCCGGCAGCCAGGTAGATTGTGACCATGATGACCGCGAGCAAGGTGCCGGTAGCACTCGTCTCGTGCGTCATCATAGGGTCGATCAGCGTCCCCATCGTAGAGCCCCGCTGCAGGTCGAGGATGTCACCGGCAGCCTCTGCTGCCCAGAATGGTATCCCCATACACAGCCCGAGCGTTACACCGACCACAACCTCCTTGAGAATGTAGGCTGCGATCATCGTGGTCGTGATGTCGCTGTTCGTCAGCTTGCTCACGACCATTGGAAAGATTGGAACTGCCAGCGCCAATGCCACGCCATTGCGCAGAAGCCCTGATAGCGGCACACGCGAAAACAGCGGCATCAGAAGCATGAAACCACCCACGCGTGCGAGCGCGAAAGCGCCTGCCAGGAGATAGACCTGAAGCTCTTTGACGGAGGCGAAGAGTGGTTCGACCGGCATCCGCGTGCCTCAACGCGTGACGACGGGAAATTCGTCCAGCGCCGTCGAGGCCTGTTGCGCGATCTGTTGTCCAAGCAAAGGACCGAAGACGATGATGACCAGCAGGATCACGACCAGCTTGATGGTCTGCGGCAGCGACTGGTCCTGAATTTGCGTCAGCGCCTGGGCAAGACCGACGAGGACGCCGACCGCCAGCGCAGCAATGATCGCCGGGCTGGACGCGAACAGCACCGTGAGAAGTGCGCT
The DNA here is from genome assembly GCF_040321675.1 of Mesorhizobium sp. M0296. NCBI lineage: Bacteria > Pseudomonadati > Pseudomonadota > Alphaproteobacteria > Hyphomicrobiales > Phyllobacteriaceae > Mesorhizobium > Mesorhizobium sp. M0296. Next base: position 64,464 of record NZ_JAMYRZ010000002.1, on the reverse strand, counting down.
TTGGACCTTTGCCAGGATGAAGTCATTGCCCATGCAACCCTCCCATCGGCGTCAGCCGTAACTCAGAATGAGGCCATGCATCAGCCGCGACCAGCCATCTATGGCAACGAAAAGGAACAGTTTCAGAGGAATCGATATGAGGACCGGCGAGACCATGATCATGCCGAGCGTCATCAGGATATTGGCAACAACGATATCGATGATGAGGAAAGGAAGATAAAGCAGGAAGCCGATCTCGAAGGCACGGGTCAGCTCGGATGCGACAAAGGCCGGAACAAGGATCGAGAGATCGTCGTCCTTCAGGTTCTGCCGCGCCTGTTCCGGCCACAGGCGGCTCGTTCCATCGAGAAAGAACTGCCGCTCCTGCGGCTGGGTGAACTTCATGAGGTGTCGCTGCAATGGTTCCCTGACCAGTTGCGCCGCTCTGGCGAGGTCGTCCGTGGTCTGGAACTGAACCTGCCCTTCCTCAAGTCGGCCCGACATCTCGCTCAGCAACGGGGTCGTCACATAGACCGTGAGCACAAGCGCTATGCCGTATAGCACCAGATTGGGTGGCATCTGCTGGACGCCGAGCGCGTTGCGGATGAGAAACAGCACGACCGAGATCTTCAAGAATCCCGTCATCGTGACGACCGCCAGAGGCAGCAACCCGACAAAGCCGACCGCGATCAGAATCCCAAGCAGATTGGGCGAATTCTCAACCATTATCGAACATGCGCACGATCCGCACGCCCAGGCTTTCGCCGATCCGCACGATCTCACCGCGGCCGACACGTTTGCCGTTGGCGATGATGTCGACAATCACCTCGGTCACATCGGCGAGCGGAACAATAGTGCCGGGCGCAAGCTGCTTCACCTCCCCGAGAGGCATTGCCGTGCGGCCGATCTCGAAGGCAAGCACGACCGGCAACTCGTCCAGGGTTGATTCTTCCAAAGTCTGGCCGGCTGGCGGCGACGTGTTCTGGTTCATGGTCCACTCCCAATTCGATCCGGCGATAGCCGTCGGCGCGGCAAGCAATTGCGGCCCGGCGGCCGTCAGGGCGACCGGCGCATAAAGGCGCTCGGCAATGATGAGTGCCGCCATGCGTTCTTCCGCCTCATTCCTGAAAAGAACTACGTCGTCAGGCTGGAGGCTTTTAAGCTCGCCAAGGGTTAGGTTGAGTGCGCCACGCCGAAGGCAGATTGGCAGAGGAAATTCGGCCGGGATCGGCGGTCTGGCCTTGGCGATCTCGTCGAAAAGACGGCCGATCCGTACCGCCAGCCCGGCGTCATTCGTGTTCAAGACGCAGTCAATCGTTTCCTGACTGCCGGTCAGGACAAAAGCCAACGGGGTCTCGCCCGAAATGGAAACGGCATCTGCTTGTGTGACCGAGGTGAGCGCGATGCTCTCGCCCAGTTTGGCCTCGACCCATTCGAGATCCTCTTCAAACGCGGATTCCAGCAGCAGTGCTGCGTGAGCGGGGGCCAGCCGCTTCATGTCGACCAGTTCGTCTGCCCTGGCGAAGCCCCGTTCGACCACAGAAAGCGGCAGGCGCAATTTGCCCATCGTGTCTCCGACGGAGAACGCAATGGTGCACCACCGCTGGTCGGCAGGGTTCGGCGCCGGCCAGACGGCGGCAATCGCCACGGCCTTGCCCGCGATCGTGATTTCCGCGGGCGCGCGCCGGCGGTAGAAGGCGTTCAATGCCTCAACGTCGACAGACGCAACAGAGTTCAGCACCAGCCGCTCGCCAACGCTCGACCGTGAGGCCTTGCGTTTTGCCGGCTTTACCTGCGCTCTCGTTTTTCCCGACGCGAAGGCTTGGGGCATCACATCCATATTCACGATCACAAACTGGGCTATCGTTCTGTGGACAGGCGCGTTGGACCGCGCTCCTCTTCCTCGGAAAGCTCGGCAAGCGCCAGGCAACGTCGTGCGGTGCGGTTGATCAGATGCTCCAATACCCCGTCCAGCTTCGTCAGAGCTTTCATGGCCTCACGATGATCATTGCGAGCTGCCGACAGTTCCGCTTGCCGTTGCTGCTCGGCGACGCCGGCCATCTTCTCGTTTTCACGCAATTGCTCGGTTTTTCTGGCGGCGATTTCAAACCGGCCCTGTAGCTGGTGAAGGCTGGCAGCTTTTATCCGATGCCCAATAAGCGAGCCGAACGCTGCATCTTCGGCATCGACCGTGCGCTGCAGGTGCTCCGTGACCGCACTGGCCGCCTGCCGACCCTCCCTCGCGGCCCGGTCCAAAGCGGCGTGCCGTTTGATCACCTCTTCCCTTGCACGGTCTTCACGCCGGCGTCTGAGGTCGCGTAATCGAGCGATCATCTCACGATCTTTCACCGACGATCTCCCGCATGAGTTGGCGTGTCCTCTCCAGGCTCTCATGAGTGGCGGACGCCTGACGCAGAAAGGCGTTGATGACACCGATCTTCGCCACTGCCTCGTCCGCCACGGGATCGCTGCCTTTTTCGTATTCACCGACGCGCAGGAGAAGCTCGATGTCAGCGTAGCGGGCAAGCAGCTCGCGCAGGTGGCTGGCGTCGGACCGATGTGCGGGCTCCACAACCGCATCCATGAGGCGGCTTCGGCTGCGCAAGACATCAATGGCCGGGAAATGGTTGCGCTGCGCAAGCTCGTTCGACAAGAAGACGTGGCCATCAAGGAGGGCCTGAACTTCCTCGGCGACAGGGTCCAGCGTACCGTCGCCTTCAAGAAGAACGCTGTAGAGGCTGGTGATGGATCCGACGCGACCCGTGCCTGACCGCTCGAGCAGACGGGGCAAGACCGCAAACAGCGAAGACGGAAAGCCGCGACGCGTCGGCGGCTCGCCCGCGGCCAGGCCAATCTCTCGGTGCGCACGGGCAAACCGGGTTAGGTTGTCCATTGCAAGCAACACATGTTTGCCCTGGTCGCGAAAATATTCGGCAATACTGGTCGCCACATAGGCGGCCTTGACACGCTCGATGGCAGGACGGTCGGAGGTCGCAACGACGACAATGGCCCTCGCCCGCCCCTCCGGCCCGAGCTGTTGTTCGAGGAATTCGCGCACCTCACGTCCGCGCTCTCCAACAAGGGCGACCACGGCGACATCGGCATCGGTGCCGCTGACGATATCGGAAAGCAGGATCGACTTTCCCACGCCCGGTTCGCCAAAGATGCCGACGCGCTGGCCGCGCGCGCAGGTGAGCAGCGCATCGAGCGCGCGTATTCCGAGTTGGATCGGCTGGGAAATCAAGCCGCGCTCCAGCGGAGATGGCGGATAGGCATTGACCGGATAGGTGCAGGTGATGCCGTCCGGCGAAAGCGGCTTGCCGTCCAATGGCTCGCCAAGCGCGCTGATCACGCGACCAAGAAGGCTGGGGCCGACGGGCACCTGCTGGTCTTTTCCGGTCGCCACGACCTCAGTCAGGTTTGAAAGACCGGCCAAATCGCCCAGCGGAACAAGGATCGCCATTTCGTCCATGAGGCCGACGACTTCCGCCTTGGTCACCCTTCCGGTCCTAGGGTCGACGAGTTCGCATATCTCGCCGATACGGGCCTCCTCCACAGTCGCATGAATGACGGTGCCGGCGACACGCCGTACACGCCCCTTCCTGGGCCGGCCGGTATCGTCGCGCAGGCCCGAACGCAAATTCGGAATGATGGAGGCCAGACGGCTTTCGATATCAGCGGCGGGCGCGGTCATCGGACCTCCGTCTTCGGCGCAATCGCGGCAGCTATGGCTTTGAGCTGCGCGTCGATGCTCGCGTCGACGACGGCAAAGTCGGTCGAAACGATGCAGGCGTCCGCAGCCAGCGCGTCATCCGCGTCGATCTCAACCGTCATCGCCAGATCACTCTCGCGCAAGACTGCCTCCAGCTCATCACGAACCCTTTCGATGGACCCGGAATGAACTCGGAGTTTTAGGTACTTGGCGCGGCGGATTTCAGTCACCGCCTGTCTTGCGGCTTTGGCGACAAGCGCGCCGACGTCGAATTCTCCCAGAATTCGCCTGACGATATCGACGGCAAGGCCAACGACTTCGGATTCCAGCCCACCGAAATAGCGATCCACTTTGACCGCCGTCTCGCTGATTAACCGCGTGGCCTCCGCATCGCCTTGCGCCCTGCCGTCGTCATAGCCCTGCGCGTATTCGGCCGCATAGGCTCGCCGTGCGGCGTCGCGCAACTGCTGCGCATCACGCCTTGCTTCATCGAGAAATGCATGCCCATCCTGGAGAGTGCGCACCTCGGCGGCCCGCAGGATCCGAGCGTAGGGACGCCTCAGAGCTTCCGACGCTTTGCCCGATTCGATCATCTCGTCTAGCTCATCGCTCGTCGAACAATTGCGGGGCCGACCTCGGCAAATTGTTCGGCTACCGGCTGGTGAATAAGCTGTTGCGGCATCAGCTTGAGACGCACCCGCATGCTCGTATCGCTCGGCATGGTCTGACACCAGGCGCCAAGGCAACTCAGGCCGTCGGCATAGACGCGATCGGAAATGTCTTCCAGCGGCCCCAACCGCTGCATCGGGCCGGCCAGGTCGCGGTTGGCTACGGCGAAAGCACATAGATCAGCGCCAAGCGCCGCCTGCAACGCGGCCGCTTCGCGCCCGACAATGACAGCGGCCAGACTCCCGGCCCAGTAGATCGCGCCCGAGCGAAGCGCAAGTTCCTCCAACTCTTCGCCAGACGACAAGGCGATCGCTCGATCCACCGCATCGGCCGGCTCTTCGACTGCTGGAGAGAGCCTATGCCGGTCGAGCAGAAGCTTCGACAGTCGCTCCTGCAGGCGTTGCGACCGCAGCATGCGCTCGCAGGCAGCCTCGCCGATGGCGCCGTCAAAGCACTCCGCGAGCCAAGCCGCATCCACATAGGATGCGGGGTTGGACATGAATGCCTGCCATTCCGGGCTGGCAGTTTGCTCCGAGCCGGGCTGGGTCATGTTTTCTTCACCGGCATTGCGGAAGCATCGAGCGCATAGATGCCGGGCCGTCGATACCACTGCATGTAGGCCAACCGACCAGCCAGCGCGAGTATGGCCGCCGCCATGCCGTAAAACAGCGACATCGCGGCGGCGACGCTGTCGGGATGTAGCCACAGGCCGAGGAAGCTGGTGAACCCGGCCTCGCCGGTTTCCTGCTCGGGGGCTGTCGCTGCAACCGGAATGAGGGTGACGGAAACATTGTCATAGGTCAGTCCGGCGATGCCCTTAGCCACCAGCATCTTGACCTGCGGGATGAGCTCATTCATCGGAACGGATGCGCGATGCCGGATGAACACGGAGGCGGAGGACGGTACCAGTTGCTGCCTCAGCGGATCGTTTTCGGGCAGGACGAGATGAACGCGCGCCGAAAGCACGCCGTCGATGTCCGAGATCGTCTGCGAAAGCTCCTGGCTCAGGCCATAGATCATCGTTGCCCGCTCTTCCACCGGCGAGGACACAAGCCCATCCCTTTTGAACACCTCGCCGAGCGTCTGGAATTCCTGTTTGGGCAAGCCGCTCTCGTCGAGAATGGCCATAGCTTCGGCGAAGCGGCCCTTCTGTACGGAAACCGTCATCTTGCCGTCCTTGCCGACCTCGCGTTGGGCCGGGATCCCGTGACGCATGAGCGTGGCCACGATCTCGTTGGCCTGCCGCTGGTTGAGGTTGGAATACAACTCCACCGAACACGCCTGGAGCACAAGCATACCCATGACAACGAGCGCAACGCGAAACCTGGCGCCGCATCGATCCAATCGCGTTAAACGCCGCAGCGAGGTTGGCATGGGCGCGAACACTCCGCGGCGCTTACTGTTGCTTGATCAGCGTGCTGGTGGACGACGTGACAGCCGTCACGCTGCTCGTAACCACCTCGAGATTGGCGGCCGCCCACATCACCGAAATCGATCGTTCCAGGAGTTGCTCTGCATTCTTGGCTCGGGAGTCTTCGCCTTCCTTGCCGGACAGAGCCATCTTGTCGGCGCGATCCTGCGCGGCGGCCGTTTCAGCACTTTCGGGGGCGTTAGCCTGGCCAAGAGCCTTCTGTACCTGCTGCATGGTTCCTTCCAGCGACTTAACGGCAGAACCGAAAAGGGCCGATGGTTCCGTGAACACCCCACCTGCAGCCTTCTCCGTCTCGGCCATGTAGTCGAAGAGTTTGTGTTCGACGATCGGCTCGGTCTTCTCCGGTTTGGAAGTCTGTCCGCCGATTGCCGGATTGGCGCCGGGCGTCTGCGCCACCTGCTGACCAGCCGGCATCGCGACATCACTGCGCTCAGGCATATTGACCTTCGCGGCATCGTGCTTTTCTTGCTTGGCGCCCACCATTCGGTTACCGGGCTGCGCTGCCGCGGCGGCGGTGATTTGCTGTTGCGAACTTATGCTGGTGGTCAAGTTTGCAAGCGTAGCCTCTAGGGCTCCAATCGGCGCGATTTGCATGAATGTGCCCTCCAGTTCTTAGTTCGGTTTGGCGGAGGGGACAGTCTGCGCCTCCGCCTGCTTTCCGCGGAAAACGCGGACCGACACAGCTTTGCCGGTCTCCTGCTTCGTGCTCGGCGTGGCAGGAACCCCGAGCGTTTTCCTGACGAGTTCGATGTAGGATGGCGGCCCCGATACCGAGATGACATCGTCTTGCTTGGAAACCTTTATTGGAAACTTCGGGTCGTTGACGCCCAGCCGTGAAAGCCTGTCTTCGGCGTCAGCAGCCATGTTGGCATCAAGCGGGATCATTTCCGTCTGGACTTCCGCTTCGGTCGCGACGTTCATGACGATACCGTCGAAATGCCAGACCAGCCCGTATCGATTGCATATCTCTTCGAGGAACTCGCGGGCCGTTCCAACCGGCATGCCGGCGCTCAGGCGCCCCTTTACCAGCTTGCTGACACGCATGGGCACCCGCATGTTGCGGCCGAGCTCAACCAGCGCGTCTGTCACGGACTGATCGATCGTGATGTATTTGTAAGGGCCAGGGGGCCAGCGCGGTTCGGCAGCGGACGCACGCTGCCAATCAAAGCCGAGCGCCAGGATGACGGCAAGGCCGCAGGCGACAACGGTAGCCCTGCCTCCCGACAACCGATCCGCATGGTAGATACCGCGTCCCGTCACATTGGTCCTATCGCAAGCGACCCACGAGTGATGACCCGCCTCGCTTACTTCATAGCTTGTCCGCCGATGTCATCCTATCGCGCACACTCGAAAATTGGAAGTCCAATTGGATTATATATCAACGACCTGTGCCAAATGTTGCGAAGGAACCGCAAGACGATACAGTGCGGGTAGGAATCGATTACCACCGGGTTCGGGGTCATTGGTTCAATGTGGAAAGGAGTCGTCTCGGTGACGGAAACCAACAGCCTGCTCGCGAAGTTGGACGTGCCCGCAGGCGTTGCTCGAGGCAAGAGGTTTGCGGCAACGCGTCTCATCGAGGCATTGAGTGCATCGGTTCTGGTCGCGGTGGCGTCGATTGCCGCAATCGCGTCGGCGCAGGCCCAATCGAACAGCGGTTATGACCCTAGAAGTTGGACATATGATCGGGGAAGAAATGTACTGGTCTCGCCTAGCGCTTCCGGCCTGACGGCGGACGGAGAATTCACGCCCGAGGAGTCAGAGATTCCCAGGCAGGTTGTGACATTCAGCGAGGCTCAGCCGAGGGGGTCGATTGTGATCAACACCACGGAGCGGCGTCTCTATTACATGCTGGGGGGCGGCAAAGCGCTACGATACGCGGTGGGGGTCGGCAAGGAGGGGCTGGAGTGGTCTGGTCGCGACACGATTTCGAAAAAGAGGGACTGGCCAGATTGGCGGCCACCGGCCGAAATGCGATCCAGAGAAGCATCAAAAGGCCGTATCTTGCCTGCGCACGTGGCCGGAGGCCCGAACAACCCTTTGGGCGCACGGGCACTGTATATCGGAAACACGCTTTATCGCGTCCACGGCACCAATCAGCCGTGGACCGTCGGACAAGCCAACTCCTCTGGTTGCATTCGCATGACCAATGAAGACGTCATTGACCTGTATGACCGCGTAAAGGTCGGCGCTCAGATTATTGTCCGGCATTGAATTGTGATCCCTTTCAACATCAAGCAGCTCGAAACCTTTCTACTGGTGGCGACTTTCGGAAGCTTTCGAAAGGCTGCCGAACGCCTGAACACCACGCAGCCCGCAGTATCCAACCGAATTGCCGGGCTGGAAGAAGCGCTAGGTGCCAAGCTGTTCGAGCGGCAGAGCGGCAATGTCAGGCTGACAGCCCAGGGGCAACGGCTTCTGCCGTCTGCTCAACGGGTCCTGCGGGTAGCGGAACGGCTGCAACTGACGGCCAGCTCGCTTTCGGAGACGGCAGGGGTGCTTAGGCTCGGGGTTGCCGAAACGATCGTTCACACCTGGCTACCGGATTTCCTCCGGGAGCTGCAAGCAAACTATCCGCTTGTCGATACCGATATCGTCGTTGATGCGACGACCACCCTTCGCAACGAACTCATGTCGCACCGACTCGATATTGCGGTGCTGATGGGCCCAATTCTGGAACACAGCATCGAGAACATCGAGATGCCGTCCTTTCCGCTCGTGTGGGTCTGCTCGCCGCACCTGAAACTGCCTTCGCGGCGCAAGCTGACGCTGACTGATCTGATGCAATTCCCAATCATCAGCTATGCGCGGACCACCAGACCCTACAGCGAACTTTACCGCAAGCTGACCGGCGAACTGGAAGAGACGCCGCGTATCTTTCCCGCTAATTCGCTGGCCGCTTCCATCAAAATGACACTCAATGGTATCGGCATCGCCTCTCTCCCTGAGGAAGTCGTCCAGGACTATACCGCAAGCGGTAAACTGCGCATTGTCGACTGCGAATGGCACCCGTCCGACTTGCAGTTTACCGCCTCCTATTCTTCCGAACCATCCAATCCGATAGCGGAGCGGGCGGCAAAGCTGGCCGCCTCCGTAGCAAACGCCTATGCCGCGAGAACCGGCAAGGCGCAGGACCCAACGGACGACAGGCTTGGCCCCGCGGTTTCTCAGCCGGTCGAGGTGACCGGCAGATAGATACGGTCGCCTGAGAAGATCAGGTCCGGGCTCAGGATATGATCCATGTTGAGCACAACCGTGTCCGCCACATCCGCAGAATGGGTCTTGGCGATCAGGCGAATGCTGTCGCCGTCCTTGACCTCGACCCACTGATAGCCGTCTTTCTCCAGCGTTGGGTTCGTGCGGCCCTCAGGGTTGCTGCTGCCCTCGGCATGAGCCTCGACATAGTCGCCGGAAACCCAGCCGCTATGCGTTTCGCCGTCCGGTCCGAAACCTTGGACAGGTATCCAGGTCTCCCCTGACGGATCGGCCGACGGCTTCGCGGTCTGTTGGACGAATGTGCCGGATTGCAGAACGGTTCCCACGGTCGAATCCCCGTCGGGCCGGGTCCGCAAATTCAGGCCATCATCGGTGACCACGACCAGTTGCGGGAAATCTTCCACCGGGGTCTGCGGCCCACCTGGAACATCCGAAGGATCATCGGGTTGCTGGGACGAGGCATCGCCATCCGGTTTTTTCGGATCGGGTGGAGGGGGCGTCTTCGCGCCCTCCCAAGGCTCCGCGAGCAGGGCGTCCAGCGAGAAGAGAAGCATTCCAACGCCGAAGGTGATGCCCAGAGTCCACCGATCCCATGCAGCCCATCTCTTGTCGGACTTTTCCGCCGCCGCGATATCAGCATCGGTTCGCGGCACTGAACGGCGATTCATCCGGTCCGTCCTTATGGCCGACGCCCAGAATTCCGCGCAGCCGAAGGTGAACATGGTGCCGGCGACTGTGGCGATCGGCGCCGGCCAGGAGTGCACCGTATAGACGGCGCAGCCAAGCACATAGCCGGGTCCAGCCAGATATTCGGCCAGGTTTCGGATCACCGGTCTGCCGGTGAACGACTGCAGCATCGACTTCGTGCCATAGACGATGTTGCCGAGCGTGAACGTGCTGTTGACGACAAGATCCTTACCCTGGATCATCCCGGTCGCGGCACCTGGCGCTGCGGCAATGAATGTGGCTCCGCCGAGCGCGTTGAGGAATCGCCCGAACGGCTTGTGACTTGCGGTTGCGTTGGGGAAGAGCGCCTGGGCGCCGAAAACTATGCCTCGCACGCCAAATGCCACCGATCCGGCGGTTGCGGTCCAGGTTGGCGGCAACGAACTCCACAACATGTAGGAGGTGGTCGACATGCCGCCAAAGGTGGCGAGCGCCTGAGCGTTTTCCCGCATCCTGGCATGGCTGAGGGCCAGATCGACGCTGGTGCCCTGATCCGGCGTCATCGCCTTTTTATGGGTCGCCCGATAGGTCGTTATCTGCAGCACGGAAAGCGCGTTTGTTTGCTCCGTCGACATCCAGGCAAACTGCTTGGGCGTGAACTTGCGCAACTGGCCGGGGCTTAGCTCGCCAAGCTGCTTCGGCGTCAGCGCCGCTATCTGTTGCTTCGTCAGCGCCTCGATCTGATGAATGGTCAGAGCGCCAAGCTGCTCCCGCATAAGCGCCGAGATGTGGTCCGGCGACAGCTTTGCCGTTGTCGCGGGATCGCGTGCTGCGACGAGATCAGGGTCCAACGCCGCGAACTGGGTCGCATCGAGATGGCCGAATTGGGCAGGTCTCATGGCGGCGACTTGTTCCGACGTAAGCGCATTGCGCTGCTCATCACTGAGCTTGGCGATCTGGTCGGGTGTCAGCTTGCGCACTTGCTCAATGGTCAAGGCAGCAAGCTGCTCGGGTGAAAAGGCAGCGACCTGATCCGGTCGCAAACCGCTGATACGGCCAGGGGCAACGGCCTGCAATCTGCTTGGCCTGATCGCCTGGAGCTGTTCGGCACTCAGCGCCCGCAACTGCTTCGGTCGAAGCGCCGCAAGTTGATCAAACGTCAGCTGCCCGATCTGCTCGGGGCTCAGTGCAGCAACCTGCTCGGGCGCCAGCTTGGCGATGTGCTCCGGCTTGATGGCGTGCAATTGCGTGCCGGTCAGTTCGGAAATCTGATCGGCTGAAAGCGCCCTGACCTCCGGCCCGGTCGGCGCCCGCACCGGTTCCGCATATCCTGGTTCCGCGGCGGAGCTCACCGGAAGCTCAAGGCTGACGATCTTTCCGCTGGCAGGGTCAAAAACCGCCCTGCCCCGGTCGGGCGCCGGCGGCCATGTAGCGGCTGTCGGCGTTTCGGCAGCAATATTCACCGCCTGCGGCGTTTCGCCAGTCACAGCCGGGGCTTCGTTGCTGACCACCTCGGCCACTGGGGGCGGCGGCGCTTCGGTCGGCGCTGGCGTATTGACATCCCAGAACTCGTCGGCCGGCCGCAAGATGACCTGCGGGCGTTTTTGTGTCGAGGTGCCGGGCGCGACGGCATCTTCATTGCGCGTGAACTCACCGACGAAATTCCCGTCCGGATCCATCGTCCGCCAGCCATAGACCTCGCTCCATGGTATGCTGCCGTCGATTGCGGTCTCGTCTACGCGGGCCATCCTGTCGCCGACGGGTCGGCCCATTGCCTCGAATTCAGTCGGGACGTGGAGGCGCGGTCTGCTCGGATTCAGCGTGTAGAGATAAGTGTAACCTTGCTGCCGCGCGGCTCGTGACTCTTCCGAAACGAAAGCCTTGGCTCCCGAGATCGACTGGCTCGTGCCGACGAAACGGCCATGGGTATTGCCCATGACATAGCTGCTCAGGGCGATGCCTTGCGGATTGTCCACCCAGATTCCTGTCGGGGGCGGTGGCGAGAAGCCTCCCGCGTCCCTAATCTCGGTTGGCGAGCGGGTATCGGCCCGGAACACAAACGGGCCGACATTGCCGCGCAAGGGTCTTGTAGGGTCGCCCGCGCCTTCGACAGGCTGATTGCCCTCATCGGGATGCCCAAGGCTCCCCGGCACATGGTCGTCGGAAGCACCACGTATCCATGGCAGAACATAGGGCTCTCCGGTTTCCGGATCCCGGAACAGGATATGCGATCTATGCACCAACTCCGGTTCGTCGCCATGCGCCCTGGACCCGTCGGCCGGCGGCACATAGATGTTCTCCACACTCTTCGGCAGCGGCCCGTAGCGGGTTGCCGTCACGGACTGCCCGTTCTCGTCCCTTATCTGGATAGGTCCGCTCCTACGGCTACCCACTTGCGAGGAGAGGAACGTCAGCACGCCATCGGCAACGTTCTGGCGCATGAAGCCGCCATCGACGATTGACGGGCCGAATTCCGTCCGGAATTGCTCTATCGCCGCGCGCTGGTCGGGTCTCGCCTTCTTTTCCAGTTGGCCGAGGAACTGCTCCAGGGAGGCCTTGCCACCCTTCGGAATGGCTGTCGCCGCGCCGTCACGCGAGGTTTCTAAGGCATGAGCAAGCCAGGCCGGGACCGTCAGCGTTTCATTCTGTCCATCGGCTCGATCGAAGGTCAGCGTCGCTGTTTCATCCTTGGCGATTGAAGGAGCGACCTTGGCAGCCTTGGACTTGTACTGGATTCTCACTTCAGCACTGAAAGCCACCGCCCCGGCAGGCAGAGGAGGTGTCGACAGTGAAAGCGTGTAGCGTGTCGCCGGCGTGCCGTGCGAACCGTACAGGTTCTGATAGATGTTGCCGGCGCTCGGCATATAACGGGGCTGCGGCGTCTCGTCGGGACTGAAGCGCGCCGGCAGCCACGACTGTACCGTCGATTTCACCTTATAGGCCGCGGAAGTTATCGTCCGGTCGGGATTGAAACCCAGCACACCGGGAAGCCTGTTGCGGTCGTTGAAGATGATGTCGACCAGCATCGCCTCGGGATTGACGACGCGTGCCTTCTCACCGGTCAGCAAAACGATGTCTGCCGTGGGCGCCTTGCCCGGTACGGCCGAAAGCCGCAACCCGCTTAGCGTCGGTTCATCAACAAACGAAACTGTGTTCGACGGATCGATCTGACCAGATTTGACGAGGTCGCGGATCGACCGGATGCCATCACCCTGTCCGATCGCTGCGATGAGTTCGGACGCCTTCGCCGGATCCTCGACCGCGAACTGGATCTTCAGGCTTGTCGAGCCGAGAGCGGACTGGATCTGGTCGTAGGTCTGCTTCGACACGATGTCACCCGGCTGGAGCGTGTCCTTGACGGGCACTTCCGGGCGCTTCTCGAAGCCGACGCGTGGCATCTGGTCGACCGCCCCGACATGATTGGCCACGATCGGCAGCCGCAGTCCGACCTTTGTTTCGGTCATGACACGGTCGAACGGAAGCGCACCTTCCAGCTTGACGTGGCCAGCGCTGTTTTCCGCCGGCACGCCAAGGAAATCGTGCTGGCCGGGGGCGAGCGTGACCTCCTCGCCCTTGAGCGAAGGCGTATAGGTCATCTCGATCACGGTGCCTTCGCCGTCTGGCGTCACGCCGACGATGGCAGCATCCAGCGGCTTGGCGTTGTAGCCAGTCGCATCGCTGAATATCGCCTTGGTTGCCGCCGCCGAAAGATCGCTGCTGCGAACCGGGAAAGCCGTCTGATTGGACACCGGCCAGACACCGGCCTGAAGGCCGGTGATGTTCCTGTATTCCCGTGCCCGGTAGGATACGACGCCTTGAGTGCCGAGCGCATCCGTGAATGGTGTCAGGCCGCGCTGGCTGATGCTGTCGACGACCGACCACCCGATCATGCCGACATCGGTCTTTGTCCCAATACCGAAGCCCACGGCCGCGATCGTCGGCGAGCCGATGTCGAAGCCCTGGCCCGTATTTAAGCGCGTCCGGAATGTGACGCCGATGCGGAAGTCGGGCAGTATGTCGCGGAGCGGCGTGCGCGGTATCTGAACGCCATCCGGGCCGTAGCGCTCGGCCAACTCGCGGTTCGAATAATAGCTCTTTTCTGCCTCGTATCGCGCTACAAGCTGCTCGACGCTCAGCCCGTCAAGATAGGCTGAGGGAGTCTTGGTATCCTTGCCACTGGTGTAGATGTACCCGCTTGTGTCGGGTTCCGGCATGCCGGTGAAGCTGCGCGTCTCCGGATCCCAGACGAGGCGCATCGAGTCGTCTTTTCCTGCCGGCTTGTTCGGCACAATGATGGGATTGCTATCAGCGGGAGGCGGTGAATTGCGCCCGGTCGACCCATGCGGATTGCGGCCCGGCAGCATCGTCGGACCGTCACCGCTGGCGTCGCTGGTCTTGATCACTTCTCCCGGTATCACAGGATGGTTGGGATCCTGGAAGACCCGCTCCCCCGTCGGCCTGTAAACGCCGTCGGCGCCAATTTCATAGACATTCATCGGACGTCCGGAGGGGCCGGGTTCCAGCGCCGGAGGCGACTGCCGTGGTCCTCTGCCGTCGGACCAGGGCGGCGGCTGGTGCGGTCCGCCGCTGCCCGGTGGCTGGTTGGCGCCGGGACCATTGGCGCTTGCCTGCGTGCCCGTTCCAGGTCGCAGTGTCCGCAGACCGTGAATGCCGAGGCCCGTGCCGGCAATGCCGGTGCCAAGGCCCGTAAGCGCGTTGGCAAGCTGAAGACCGTTCATCTGGTCTCCGTTGACGGCGAGATCGTAGGCCGATGTCGCCAGCAAAGGTGCACCGACAATCACGGAGCCGACATCCGCTCCCCACGCCAGCTTGTTCAGGCCGGCGGTCGACTGCATGTAGGTTCGGGTTTCGAGCGCCAGGGGCGAGCTGGACCGTGTTGCGCCTATGCTGCCACGGAAGGCCTGCAGGGCCGTCATTTCCTTTCCCGCCAATCCGGCGGCCGTCATTTCCCTTCCTGCTAATCCAATGGTGCGCAGACCGCTGGAAGCCATCGGCAGAACCGTGGTTGCCACGCTGGCGACATTCATCAGCGACTCGGTATCGTCCCACTCGCCGCCATGTTCCAGATGGTTGACCTGGTTTATGACCGCTCGGGTGCCGAGATAGGCAGCGCCCGTATAGGCCAAGGGTGCTGCAATCGGCGCGGCCGGCGTGAACGACAGAATGGTGGCTATACCCGTCCCGATGCCAACCAGCGGATCGACGACCTTGTCCCAAGCAGAAACATTGCGCGACTTGACGACTTCCAGTTCGATCCTGCCGTCATCGCCGGCCTTCATCTCCAGACCCTTGGGGACGACGAGCTTGCCATCTTCGCCGAACTGGTTGTTGTTGTCCTGGAAATCTCCGAGGTCGTCGAACTTTTTGCCGGTCACATCGACATAGCGAGTGTTGCCGTCTCCGTCACGCACAGCAAACAGCGCGACCTGCTGTGTCCCGACCTCATCGTCAACATAGAAAATCGGCACGCTGCGCACATAAGGATTGTCGCCGCCGATGTCGCGGATCTCTTCCGTCACATTCTCGATCGCCTCGCGACCTTCCTCGGTCGAACGATCTATGCCGAGCGTTCTGGCGACCGTCTCCTCAAGGACCGTGCCGCGCTGTTCACGGAACTCGTTGTCGTAGCCGCTGTCGAGCAGTTGCTGGAACTTCGGCTGATAGATGCCGTCAAGCGTCTGCTGCTCATGCTCGTCTAGATAGGTCTTATCCACCGTGCTGTTGCGGTCAACCAGCAACGAGGGATCGCTGGACCGAAGCTCATGATAGTCGCTGAAGCCTTGCACCAGCCCGCGCAGCTCCTCGGCCTGCGTTATCTGAAGCCTTGTCGCGTCCAGCTTGAGTTTGGCGACCGCTAGTTCGGGATCAACCCAGCGTCCACTGGCATCGTAATCTTTTGTATCCAGGTCGATCCAGACTGCCTTCCCGCTCTGGGTCAACGCATCGATCCCTATCTCGTTGTATGTCTGGGCAACCTCCGGCGCCACCTTGATTGTCTGTCCGCCGACGTTGATCTCGACAGGCTGCACGCCATTGGGCAGGGTGCCTTCAGGAGCATCGACTGTTCCTGGCCCGTGCTCCGTCAACGCATTGTTGAAGTTGGTCTGCAGCGTTGACAGCTCGGAGTTCAGGTCTTCAATGCTGTCGCCGAGCTGCCGATCCAGGACATCGTTGAGATTCTGCGCCGCCTGCGCCTCGCTGGCCCTCACCGCTTCCAGGCCATTTGCCGTGCACACCGGCCCGGTGGAACTGCTGCCGCCCAAAAGCTGCTGCCAGTCCTTGTTGAGTTGCCGATCGCGGTACTCATCCCTGACGTTCGTTTCGCTCAGATTGTAGGTGAGCTGCTGCTCGGTCGTGCCCTCTTCGAACTGGTTGACCACCCACAGCTGGCCGTCGCGGACCTCAAGTCTTTGCGATTGGAAGAGACCCAGATAATCGCCACTGACCCTTTGATGTTTCTTTCCCTGTTCGAACAGAAACTGGTGCTCGCTATTATATTCGGCGAGCAGTCTCTGCTCGAGGTCCGTCTGCTGCGCACCCACTTGCGTGGCATCGGCATGGGCGTTGAAGTAGCTTTGATAGGCTTCCGCCAATTCGAGCTGATTGCCTGCTGTCGTCTGCAGCGCCTTGAGGTCCTGATATTCCTTCGAGTCGGTCGGAATGCCGTCAAGCTCGGCTTGCCCCACCAGGAAGTCGATGGTGAGCTTGTCGCCCTTGCTCAGATGCAGGCCGACTTCGGAGAACAGCTGATCGACAGCCGCATGATCCGCGAGGCCTTGCGCGTACTGCGTTTGCCGATTGGGACCTGGCTGCCCTTGCGCGGATGCAACGTCTGCATTGGGATCAATCAGCGGGGCTAGTTCGCTCTGCTGGGTGATGGCGTCGGCGAGAATGCGCCCGGCAGTCTCATATTCGCCACGGGCATCCTGCGCGTTCTGCAGCAAGGTGTTGGCCTTGGTAAGCCGCTCCTGCGCATCGGCAAGCGTGCCTTCCGGTTTCTGCGGGGTCCATTGCAGACCATGGGGTGCCAACGCCTCGTTTATAACTGTCTGCGCCCCATCAACAGCATCCTTGTAGGCGGAGTCGAGCATATAGACGTTGAACTGTTCCTGCCGCTGACCGGCCAGAGCTCGCGTCTCTGTAATTTGGGACAGCGCGATGTTCTCAGCAATGATGGCCTGGGCCACCTCGGGATCGACCCAGGTCCAGACGCCATCGATCTTCATCGGCGTCCACTTTCCGCCGGAGGGTGCATTACCCTGCGGCGGATCGCCGAATGGATTGACAACCCTGTTCTCACCGTCCAGCTCGGGCGTGGCGACGGTACCTAGACCATATCTCTCGATCAGGTCCTGTTTGTTTTGTCCGGCTTCTTCTGCCGCGTCGATGAGACTGGGCAAGGCTTCACCCGCCAGCAGCCCTTCGACGAAGGTCTTTACGACCTCGCCCTCTTTTGCCTCCGTGGCATCACTGCTGTTGGGGTTCACCGCCAACAGCGTCCTGGCCAACGCCTCCTGCGTACTTCCTGCTTCGATCTTCAGGTCGGTCCCGGTGGTGTTGTTGTGCAGCGTCATGCTGCCATCAGGGCTCGTGGTCAGCGTATAACCGTTGAAGGTGACTTCCACGGTCGTGCGGGTACCGTTTTCGATGGTAACCTTTTCGCCCGGGTGAATGATGTCGGGGTCACGAGGGGAATTGAAGAGCTCGGGGTTCGTTCTCCTCAGATCGTCCAGCGACACGCCATATTGCTGCGCTATCAGGGTCAGGTTGTCGCCTGGCTTGACCTCGTACTCGACGGGCTCGCCGCCATTGATCTCCTCGGTAGTCGTTGTCGTCACCCGACCGTTCTTGTCGGTGACGATCGTGGTTTCAGTTCCGGCCTTCGGATCGACCATTGTGGTTGTGGTCTCGCCCGTTTCGGTGTTGCGAACACTGTTGCGCGTCCTGCCGTTCCCGTCCTCCGACACCGTCGTTTCCTTGCCGTCAGACGTCGTCACGACGGTGCGCTCGTCATGCTGGTAGTCGTGATAGTAGACGGTCTTGTCGCCGGTGTGCGGATCGACGACTTCAACCGACTGCACGTCACCATTGTCGCTCGTCGGTTCGCGCGTCGTGACCCGATAGCCGGCGGCCTGCAGCTCGGCGATCACCTGCTCGTTGGTCAGACCCCTTTCCTGCGCGATTTGCTCGATGCTCTTGCCGTCCGCGAGATCATCCTTGATGCCCTGGGTGGGTGCCCCGCCCGGATCCTGAGATGCAGCGAGGACGGTCTTGCGACCATCTGGACCGTTGACGGTGGTGACCGGCAAGGCCGGCCCGTTCCCGGGTGTAGCGGTTTCCACCGAAGCGCCGTTCGGCAAGGTGGTCCGCTCGGTGACGGTTCCGGTGCGCAGATCGTCTTCGTAACGCGTCGTGATGGCACCGGTGTCGGGATCATAGCTGCTGGTTTCCTTGCGCCCGAGCCCATCCCGGATCGGCGTAGTGGTTGCCGTGCCGTTGGGTTGCTCCACGCTCGTGTAGTAGCTGTCGTGCTGGTAGTCGTAATATTGCGTGATGGTGCGGCCGCTGGCATCCGTGATCTTCGTCGTCAGCACGTCGCCATTGCCGCTCGGGTCAGCGGTCGAAACGGTCATCCCGCCGGACCTGAGCGCGGCGATAACCTGTTCGCGCGTCACGCCCCGGGCAGATGCAATCTGGTCGATGCTTTTGCCGCCGGTAACGTCGCTGACAATGTTGCGCGCAGCCGTCGCTTCCGCGCCGTTGTCTTCGGGCGTGCTGCCATCCAGTTTCACCGGTGTCGCGGCCAGCGCGAGATCGGTCTGCGTGTAGAGAGCCGGCGTCACCGTCCTGCCATTGACGGATGTGCCGTTGCTGGCGTTTACGACGTTGACACTCGGCGCTGCCGAAGCCGCAACCGGCGGCGACTGAAGCGAATCCAGTTGCGTGCTCACATGGGCCAGTTCCTGGCGGGCCTGTGCCGCCCAATCACGCTCGCCCATCCTGTTGGCAAGCCTGATCTGCTCCCGCAGCTTGGCAGCCTGGGCCTCCAGCCGCGCTATCTGCGCGGCGTTTGCCTTGGCATTGACCTTTTGCGGCTGGACCGGCGGCTTGGTGGGCGTTATCGGGCGAACCATGAGGAAGATCTCCGGAAATTAACGTTGCCGGCAGCCTGGCTGCCGTCACGCCCGCCCGATCGCAACCTTTCGGATGTTATCGAGGGGGCTTCCAATAAATGCCGAAAGCAGCAAGCTGCTCTTCCGACTGTTTTACCCGTTCTGCGGCGTTCGTTTCAGACTGCGCTGCCGCCAGCGCCGCCAGAATCTCGACGGCGGCGAACGCCGGCGCCATGCTTCGGAAGAACGACTGCGAATTTGACGTAACGATAATTGTTTCCCGCGCGATCTGTGTCAGCGGCGATACGCTGCTGTCGGTGATCGCCACCACGCCGATGCCCTGCCGAGCCGACTGGCGCGCAACGTCGATCGTCGTGCGCTCGTAGGGCGATAGGCCCACCGCAAGAAGTACCGCGCCGCGTCCCGCGTGCTGGAGGGCATCCAGGCCCGGTCCGGCCATCTCGCCGACAAGCGTCACCTTGCAGTCGGTGCCAGCCAGCAAGGACATGATGTGAACGAAGTGGCTCGCGACCGGATAGGCGGCGCGCGAGCCGACAGCGAACAGATCGCGTGACCGGGCGAGCAGACCGGCTGCCGCGATGAACTGCATGGCGTTGCCGTATTCGCCAAGGCTTGAGATCTGGGCGGCGAGCGTGTCGGCAACGACGCCGGCAGTCGAATATCCCGGATCGCCATGCTGTCCGATACCCTGTCGCGCCGGCTCGCCCGCGATGGTCTCGCGCAGCGCGCGCGCATAAAGGCTGCGCATATCTTCGTAGCCTTCAAGGCCAATCCATCGCGCCAGCCGCATCATCGTGCTGTGCGAAACGCCGGCCTGGTGCGCCTGCTCGCGCATCGACATCAGCGCGACATCCTTGGGATGATCCAGCACGAAACGTGCGGCGACCCGTAACTGCGGTGGCATAGTCTCGAACCGTTCGACCAAAAGCTCGGCCAAAGGACCTTTTTCCATTCTGAAACCCCATTCACCCACCTGCCAAGGTACTCCTTGAACACAGGCGACGCAACAGTTGGAACCGAAGTGTCTCAAATATTCCAACTGGACTTTCATTTTCGGCCATGCTGCCTTAAGCTGCCTTCGCAACCCTCCGGACTGCAGCGATGTGAGTCCGGAGTTTGCAACTTGGATAGTCCCTCAAGGAGACAATGATGGCTGCTACCCCTCCCATTACCTCCGGCTCAGCAGGGTCGCCGGAACAGAACCTGGACAAGATGATCAAGCACCAGGAGCGCATGTTTGGCCTGGAGATCACGAAAGAGATCGCGAAATCCCAGCATGACATGCTGATGAGCACCGCCAGGACGCTCGGCCAGTCGGCTGAAAAGGCCTAAGGCGGCGGATTCCCGAACCATGCGCCGCCGCAAGCACCCGGCGGCGTACTTTGCACGGCGCAATTTTTTCAGCGCCGTCATCAGGCCGCATTTGAAATGGTCATCGGCGGGAGATGAAGTGGCATGACCGCTCGTCCTATCACCAAACATCTGGAACCAGCAGCGCCGGCGCGCCGACTCGGATCGATCATCGCCCCCTCTCCGGAAACCGGACATTCCATTGCGCTGAGCGTGACCCACGGATTTCACGCCGGCGCCGAAGTCAGTCTGGTCGAGCCACAATATACGATCGGCTCCAGCACTGAGTCGGACATTGTCCTGCGCGATGCCGGCATCGCACCGATTCACGCAAGGCTGCGGCGCAAGGGCAGCCAAGTTGAAATCGAAGCCGTCGGCGGCGATGTCACGTTGGCCACGGGCGAGACCATCCATGAGGGACATGGCAGCCGCTGCAGGCTGCCGCTCACCATAAGTGTTGGCGAGGCGCGCATCAAGCTGGTCAGCCTGCAACGCGTACCCAATCGATGGTCCTTTGCCAATCGCCCGCTGCTGGTCGCGAGCAGCGTTCTCTGTGCGGTTCTCGCAATTTCCGTTGCCGCGAACGGGTTTTCTTTCGCCAAGCAAGAGATTGGCGCAAAGGCGTCCTCTCAAGACGGGCAACCAGTCAGAGTGGCTTTCGTCGGCCAGGCAGGGGAAAAAATCCTGGACGATTCATCGCCAGCGCAAATCCACACTGCCGCCGAAGCGGAAAGCCAGCTCAAGCTGCGCCTCGAGCAATCCGGCATAAGCACATTAACGGTTCTGCAATCGGAGGGACGCCTCGTGGTCTCGGGTATGATCCCGAATGACAAGAGTGATGTCTGGGCACAAACGCAATCCTGGTTCGATCAGTCGTTCGGCGCTTACCTTCCCCTCATCTCAAACGTCATGGTTGGCAATGCGCAGCAGGCCCCGCGCCTGAGGCTGCAGGCGATCTGGTATGGCGAGCGGCCCTACGTCATCGCAGCCGATGGGGCGCGCTATCACGAAGGTGCATTCACCGATGACGGCTGGGCCGTCAAACACATCGGCGAAACCGAACTTTTCCTGACCAAGGGCGGCGCCACGGTCGCGCTGAAATATCCGTGAACCGGCGGCTTGAAGCGGCACGATTCGACACGGCACGGGTTGACACGGCGGGCCGCGAGGGGCGGCAGGCGGAAGGTGTGCGGGGCCAGGCCATCAGCCGGCGGCGGATGAATGGGGTCGACAAAGCAGCAAACCGTGCTCAGGGGACGAAATCAGCCGCCGGTGCAGAAAGGCCGGAAACGGCGGAATTCCAGGCTTCTCAAGGTGCGGCCGGCGAGTCGCTCGACGAGATACTCGCCAATTTCGTCATGCCCAATATTCCCGAACCAGCCATCCTGCGTCGCTCCGTGCCTATTCTCCAGCATCTTGTAACGCACCTGGTCCCAAGCCTGGAGGGCGGGGAGCAACTCAAGACGCTCGCCAGAACGCTGATGGAGGATGAAATCGAGCGTCATCGCGATCTGCTTGGTCGCATGCAGGAAGGATAGAACTCTGACCGAGCCGCGTGACACCGTGCATCTTTTGCATGTCCTAGGCTATCTCTACGGGTGTCACGGGCAGGCAAAGCGGGGCGCGGCCTACCTGCTTATTGCTGCACAGCTCTCGCCGGGAAATGCCGGCGTCCTCAGAACGTTGGCGCACCTTCTCATACTCGATGGCGAGGCGGAAAAGGCGCTTGCCACGATTGCCAGGCTGGAGACCTTGGAAGGAATGGATCACCCGGTGCTTACATTGCTGAAGAGCCGCGCCTTGCTCGTGGCGGGGCGCAAGACGGAGGCGCGCAGTGCCTTGCTTAACTTCCTGTCGCAACGAGGCGTCGGATGACCGTCTCGGAACGACTGATGCAATTTCTTGCCAGGCTGTCACGCCGCAGCGATCTGGTCATTGCCATCCTGATGCTCGTCGCGGTGGTGATGATGCTCATTCCATTGCCGACGTTTCTCGTCGACATTCTCATCACCGCAAACATCGCCATCAGCGTGCTTATCCTGCTGGCCTCGTTCTACGTTTCTCATCCACTCCAGTTTTCGTCACTGCCGTCGGTCATCCTCATCGCCACTTTGTTCCGGCTGGCGATCACGATCACGACCACGCGACTCATCCTGCTCCAGGCCGACGCAGGCGAGATCATTACCGCCTTCGGCACCTTCGTCGTCGGTGGCAGCATTGCGGTGGGCCTCGTCATCTTCCTGATCATCACTGTTGCGCAGTTCATCGTTGTTGCGCGGGGTGCCGAACGCGTCGCCGAGGTGGCCGCGCGCTTCACGCTCGATGCGCTGCCGGGCAAGCAGATGAGCATCGATGCCGAGTTGCGCAACGGCGACATCGATCAGGCGGAGGCACGCCACCTGCGCCAGCAGCTGGAGCGCGAGAGCCAGCTGTTTGGCGCAATGGATGGCGCCATGAAATTCGTCAAGGGGGACGTGATCGCAGGCATTGTGATCATTCTGGTCAACCTGATCGGTGGTTTCGCAGTCGGTACGCTGCAGCACGATATGTCGATCGGCGACGCGGCTGCGACCTACACGCTGCTCACCGTGGGCGACGGCCTGGTGGCGCAGATACCTGCACTGCTCGTCGCTGTGGCCGCCGGCACAATGGTGACGCGCGTCGGCAGCGCGGACGGAACGGGCGATCTTGGCCGGCAAATAACCAGCCAGCTGCTGCGCGACTCCCGCGCGCTCGCGCTCGCCGCGGTGATCATGGTCGGCCTTGCCATGGTGCCAGGCTTCCCCTCCATCGCCTTCCTAGTCCTTGGTGCCTGCTGCGGAGCCGGCGCCTATGCAATCAATCGCCGCACCGCCCAGGAATCCGAGCCTCAAGACATCGGCCATATCGCCGCGCCTGCACAGCGGGGGAATTCCGCGTCGCTTTCGGCAATCTCCACCGCAACACTGTCTCCGTCCTACCGCGTCGTCGTGCGCTTCGGAACCGAGCTCGGACGCTTGGTCCCGGAGCTCGAATTTGCCGCGCTCGCCGACGGCGTGCGCCGCGACCTCTTCGGTGATCTCGGTGTCGACGTTCCGGCCATCGGTATGCAGGTCGACGAGATGCTTTCGCCACGAAGCGTCCGTGTCGATCTGGAAGGTGCGCCCATCTTGGATGCCGAAATTCGTGCCAACCGTGTTCTTGTCGAAGCGGACACGACGCATCTCGATCTGCTCGAAATACCCTACGAAAAAGGTTCTCCGATTGCCGGTCAGCGCAAATTCGTGTGGGCCAATGACAGCCACCTGTCGGCATTGAAGGAGGCCGGCTTCGTCTTCTCAACGCCGGTGCAAACAGCGGCCAAATGGACCGGCAATGCACTTCGTCTATATGCCGGCCATTTCGTCGGGATTCAGGAGACACGCAGGCTGCTCTCGGACATGGAACCGGACTATGCCGATCTGGTCAGGCAGGCGCAGGAGATCGTGCCGCTCCAGAAGATCGCGGAAGTGCTTCGCCGGCTCGTCGGCGAAAACGTGCCGATCCGCAATCTGCGCCTTATCCTCGAGGCCCTGATCGAATGGGGACAACGCGAACAGGACGTCGTCTTGCTGACGGAATATGTCCGCACATCCTTGAAGCGTCAGATCAGCTTCCGCTGCGCCGGCCGCAACAACATCATCGCCGCCTATGTGCTGCAGCGGTCGGCCGAGGATATCCTGCGAAACGCAGTGCAAAGCACATCGACCGGCACCTTCCTGAACCTTTCGGACGATGATGCGCAGGCTTTGATCACCGAAATAGAGCGAGCCCTGTCGCAGAACACCACCGACGTCTCGCCGGTCGTCCTCGCCGCGATGGATGTGCGCCGTCACATGCGCAGCCTGCTCACACACAATGCCATCGAGCTTCCGGTTCTGTCCTTCCAGGAGCTCGCACAGGAATTCAATGTCCAGCCGCTGGCCACGATCGCCGGCCGCTCCGGCAAAGCCAGCGCGCGCATCGTCTCCCAGCCGCTCCCGTCGGCTCAGGCGAAAGCCGCGCAGGAGGCACCCTCCTGACGCCAGCCGGACGGATGGGGACATCGGGGATTCAGGAGAGGAACGGCATGACATTCCACAGTACCGCGGCAGGCGTTGGATCAGCCGCTTTCGCCAGGCGGGCAGATTTAGGCCGGCTCGCTATCGCGACGATTGGCGTTCTGCTGGCGTTGTTGCTCATAGGGGCCGACGCGACAGCACAGAACATATCGCCCTTGCCGAGCAAACCAACGATCGGCTTGCCGGTCGGGCAAGGACGCCTGTTGCGGTTCAATGACCCGGTCGAATCCGTGCTGATCGCCGATACCACGATCGCGGACCTTCAGGTCGTGTCGCCGAGCATGGTCTATGTGTTCGGCCTCAAACCCGGCCTGACCAACCTCATTGCGGTCACGGCCGATGAGCGGATCGAGGCAACGGCCCAGTTCCGCGTCACCCCCGATGTCACGCCTGCTACCGAAGCCAAGCAAGCAATGCAGCCGAGCTCGGCGACAAATCTCCACATTTTTGGCACCCGCATCGTTGCCACAGGCGAGGCGCGAGGCGTCGATGAGGCAACGGATCTGGACAATGTCGCCCGGACCTTCTCGCCGCCGGAACAGCCGCCGCTGAACAACATGACCGTGCAGGGCTCACAGCAAGTCAACATCCGGGTTCGCTTCGCCGAAGTCTCGCGCACGGAGCTGCAGTCGTACGGCGTCGACTGGTCTGTCGGCTACAGGAGTGGCGGCTTCGAATTCAACATGTTCCAGGACAATGGCGTGCCCTCTGGGAACGGCAATTTCGGTTTGAACATGGACCAGGCGCATGGCCTCAACTTCGACATTCTGATCGAAGCCCTGCAGCGCAACGGCATCGTCAAGATACTGGCCGAACCGAACCTGACGGCCATGACCGGTCAGACGGCAAGCTTTCTCGCCGGTGGCGAAATTCCGGTTCCGATCCCGCAAGGAACCGACGTCGTCACCGTCCAATACAAGCCCTTCGGCGTGTCCCTCGGCTTCACCCCGACGCTGATCGGCCGCAATCGCATCGCGCTCCATGTCCAGCCGGAAGTCAGTTCCCTATCTGAGACCGGATCCGTAAGCGCCAACGGTTTCGCCATGCCGAGTTTCGTCGTGCGCAAGGCCGACACCACGGTCGAAGTGGCGAGCGGTCAGACATTTGCGATCGCCGGCCTTTTCCAGCAGCGGACTTCGCGCAATCTGGAAAAGTTTCCGGTGCTGGGCGATGTACCGGTGCTTGGCCCGCTTTTTCAATCACAGCGTTTCCAGCACGAAGAGACCGAACTGGTCATTTTGATTACGCCCTATCTGGTGGAACCGGTGCGCGACAGCCTCGCCACGCCGCTTGATCGTCCGGCAGCCAAGCACCGCAGCCGCAAGCACGCCAATGACGCATCGGCGACGGGTCTGATCATCAAGTAACGAGGACCGGATATGACATCCCCCATCGCATTTTTCTGCGTTGTTCCAGCGCTGGTTCTGGCCGGCTGCGCGAGCAGCCCGCAACAGCGGCAGGATTATTCGCCTGGCTACAACTATGTTTCGACGGATGCAGGCGGCTCCGAGAAAGGTGTCGGCGGCTCAGTTCTTGCTCCCGACGCCTGTCTGGCCGAGCCAGCCGACGACGACAACTCTGCTGCCAAGACGAATCTGACGATCGTCTCCGGCGTCGGCTCCCATCTGCCGCCCGGTTGCGCCAATGCCTTCAATCTTCAGCGGATGTCCGAAAGCCAGCGTGACCTCGTAGAAGGCCGCCGCATGGGCCCGGCGGCGGCGGCACCGACCGCGCGCGCGGCCCGTCGCTACCTCGATGGCGAGGAGGCTCCGATAGGCGGCGCCAACAGCGCGCCGTCGGTGCCGCAAACAACGCTCCCAGTCGAGTGAGCCGGCGCGGTATTCGCCCGCGTAGTGTCACCCTACGCGTCGCGCTTGGCGGAAGATCGCTTCAGGCCCTCCGGCCCGATTCGCTAGCCGAGGATGGAGCCGAGCGCCTTCGCTTTGGCCTGAGTGCTGCCCTTCAGCCGAATGGTTCTTGCGCGGGCAAGCAGGGTGGCCACCTCCTTGGTCGTCAGCCCGATTGGCGGCGAGGCCTTGACCTGGTCGGCCTGGCCAAGAAGCCCGTACACCACCACAATGTTGCGCTTGTGGTGCAATTGCGCATTGGGAGCGGCGGCAATTTTCTGCACCAGCGGCAGCGCCGCAGCGGAATTGTCTTCGAGGGCTGCCGCCAATGCCATGTTGGTCTCGACGTCAAGATCGCCCGGCGCAAGTCTCAACGCCTGGGCGAAAGTCTCCTGCGCCTGCCCTGTCTGCCCGGCGAAAGTCTGCGCAACGCCCAATCGGTTGTAGGCGCCGCTGGTGTTGACCAGCGGCGCTGCCTGCGCAAGCGCGCGCATGCCTGCATCGATATCGCCTACCTCCATCATCGCCGAGCCAAGCCCAAGCATTGCTCCCCCGTCATTGGGAGCTTTGGCCAGCGCGGCCCGATAAGCTTTGGCGGCATCGGCAGGATAGCCTGCCCGCATGTAAGCGTCGCCTGTCTTGACGAACGCGCTCGCCTTGGCGCCCGGCATTGCTGCGGCGCGCTGGTAGAGCGCGATGGCGGTATCACTTTCTCCGCGCGCATCAATATCGTCGGCAAGCTTGATCAGGCGCTCGGATTGAGACGATGGGCCCTGCGCCTTGGCCTGCACGGAGCCGGTTTGGGTCGTCTGGCAACCGCTCAGCGCCAGCGCGACGACGACTGGCGTGAATACGACACGCAACCGCAAATCCACCTCTCCGTATTCAAGCCTGTCCCACCTTACACAGGGCATCGGCCGACTGGAACCACGATAGTGCGGTAAGATTGCAACATGGCCGAAGAAGCTGAGGAAAAGAAATTACCGGCGTCCGACAAGAAGCTTCGTGACGCCCGCCGCAAGGGCCAGGTTTCGCAAAGCCGCGACCTGGTATCCGGCTTCACTCTTTTCGCAGCGCTTGGCTATCTCTATTTTTGCTGGCCGCTGCTCTTCAAATATCTTTCGGAACTCGTGCAGACTGTGACGGTGCCCGGCGGCTCTTTCGAGGAGGTCAGCCTGCGTGCCATCCACCACTCGTTCTCATTGCTGATGCTTGCCACATTGCCGCTAGTCGGCATCGTTGTGGTTCTCACCGTAGCCTTCGGCATGCTGGCCACGTTCGGGCCGGTCTTCTCGTTCGAGCCGCTCAAGCCGCAGTTCGATCGCATAAACCCGGCGAAGGGCCTTCAGAAGATCCTGTCGCTCCGCAATGTCATCGAGTTCGCCAAGGGCCTCGTCAAGGTGGTGTTCCTGGCAAGCCTTTTCGTATTCATCCTGATCGCCTGGCTACAGCCTCTCTTCGATGCGCCAGGCTGTGGTCAGACATGCCTGGAGCCGACCATCAAGGCGGTGATGACACCTCTCGGGACTGCCGCCGCCCTGGCCTTTATCGTCATCGGCTTGATCGATGTTCCTATTCAGCGCTGGCTGTTCCTACGGGACATGCGCATGACAACAACCGAATACAAGCGCGAACACAAAGATCTCGAAGGCGATCCATTGATCCGCCGTGAACAGCAGCGACAGCGGCGCGAAGCAGTGATGCAGCCTGCGAAGCTAGGTGTGAAAAACGCGGTCATCGTCTTGGTGACAGGCGAGCGCGCCGTGGCGTTGCGCTACGTCAAGGGCGAAACGCCTGTGCCGACAATTGTCGGCAAGGGTCAGGGCCGTGCGGCCGAAGATATGATGGCTCAGGCGCGCGAGGCAGGTATCCCCATAGTCGAGGATGCCGTTACCGCCCAAGCGATCTTCGAAAATGCGAACATCGGGTCTTATATCGGCCAGCAGATGTTTTCCCCGGTCGTTCGCCACCTCGTCCGGCACGGGCTCACTTGAGCCAAAATCCTGCGATTGTCGTTCTATGCCAGTTTAGCCCTGTCGGCTGGTGGAAGCGAAGCGGAAGTCCGCTGGTCGCGCATCCGTCAGTGTCAAGGCGGCACGGCGGAAGACCGACCAGGCCGATTCAATGAGGGCGTTTCGGAGGACCTGTCATGCCGCCCGATCCGCAGCTTGCGTTCATTCGCGTTGAATAACAATGCGTCCTCAGCCCCGGCTGGCCAGCAGCCTTGTCAGCCAATCCGGATCCATTTCCGGCACGGAGGATAAAAGCCGTTCGGTATAGGGGGCATGCGGCGGCGTGAGAATTTCGCTCTTTAATCCCTGCTCAACGACTTTCCCCTGGTGCATGACCACAATCTCGTCGGCGATCGCCCGCACGGTGGCAATGTCATGGGTGATGAAAATGTAGCTCATGCCGAGCTCGCGCTGAAGCCGCATTAACAGCTTGAGGATTTCCTCCTGCACAATCTGGTCGAGCGCAGACGTGATTTCGTCGCAGATGATCAGTTCCGGATCGGCGGCCAACGCTCGGGCGATGCAAACGCGCTGCTTCTGGCCCCCCGACAGTTCGGCCGGCACACGATCCAAGTAAGTTTCGCTCATCTCGACCATGTGCATGAGTTCGCCGATCCGCCGATCCCGCTGCGCTCCCTTGAGGCCAAGATAGAATTCAAGCGGCCGAGCTATGACTTCTTCGACCGTCTGGCGCGGATTTAGCGCGTTGTCGGGCATTTGATAAATCATCTGTATGCGACGCAGAATCTCTTTTGGGCGGGTCTCCAGGGTCTTGGAAAGGGCCTGGCCGGCAAAGGAAATCGACCCCGAAAGCCGCGGCAACAGGCCGGTAACGACGCGAGCGAGCGTCGATTTCCCGGAACCGGATTCGCCGACCACAGCCACTGTTCGTCCACGTGGAACTTTGATGGAGACATCCTGGAGCACCTTGACCCTCCGCGCGTAAGCCGCGGTGACGTTGTCTATCGTAAGCAGATATTCATCGGCCGGAACTTCGGGCTTGGCGAGCTTGCGCACGGCCCAGAGCGTTTTGGTATATTCCTGGCTGGGCGAGGCGAGCATCTGGCGTGTTTCAGCCTCCTCCACGGTAAGTCCATCGCGCAAAACCATGATGCGGTCCGCCATTTGCGCCACCACCGCCAGATCATGCGTCACATAAATTGCAGCCGTGTTGAATTCCTCCACGACATTGCGAATGGAGGCGAGAACTTCGACCTGCGTCGTCACATCGAGCGCCGTCGTTGGCTCGTCGAAGACGATGAGGTCCGGACGACAGGCCATCGCCATCGCGGTCATTGCCCGTTGCAACTGTCCGCCGGAAACCTGATGAGGATAGCGAAAGCCGATGGTCTCCGGGTCTGGAAGCTGAAGACGCCGATAAAGATCGACGGCACTCCGGTTCGCTTTCTCTCGGCTGGCAATCCCATGCGCCACCACAGTTTCGACAGTCTGGTCGAGGAGCCGGTGGGCCGGATTGAAAGAGGCCGCGGCGCTTTGTGCGACATAGGCGATACGGGAGCCTCTGAGGCGACGCCGCCCTGTTTCGCTGAGTGCCAGAAGATCGAGCCCGTCGAACAGGATCGAGCCCTGTGTGATACGGCAGCCCGGCTTGGCGTAACCCATCGCGGCGAGGCCAATGGTGGATTTGCCGGCGCCTGACTCGCCGATCAGGCCAAGAACCTCCCCCCGCTTCAGCGCCAGATCGACCCCGCGGACAATGGGATGCCATCGCTCGTCCGAGAAGCCCTCCACATGGAGATTGCGGATCTGAAGTAGATCCTTACCTTTTTCGCGCGAGGCCGGACCGCTACCTTTCATCCCGCAACCCGCTTGTTGCGTGCAGGAACCAGTCGACGACGAAATTCACGGATACCGTGAGGAGGGCAATCGCGCCGGCCGGCAGCAGCGGCGTGACATCGCCGTAGGTGATCAGGGTTGCATTCTCGCGCACCATCGATCCCCAATCGGCGGTCGGCGGCTGAATGCCGACGCCCAGGAAGGACAGTGCCGCGATCGTGAGGAATACGAAGCAAAATCGCAAGCCGAACTCCGCGACCAGCGGCGGCATGACATTGGGAAGGATTTCCTTGGCGATGATCCATTTCGGGCCTTCGCCGCGCAATCGCGCCACCTCGACATATTCCATCACTGCTACGTTAAGCCCGACGGCGCGTGCGAGCCGAAAGACGCGGGTGGAATCGAGCAGCGCAATGATGATTATCAGGCTGGTGATCGACGACCCGAAGATCGAAAGCAGCACCAGGGCGAAGATCAGGCTTGGGATCGACATCAACACGTCCACCGCACGCGACAGTATCTGGTCGAGCCATCCCCTGTACAATGCGGCAAGAAGGCCGAGCGAGACGCCGACGGCGAAGGACAGCAGTGTGGTCGCGACGGCGATACCGATGGTGTTGCGCGCACCGTAAATCAAGCGTGTGAGCATATCGCGGCCGAGCTGGTCGGTTCCCAGTTTGAACTGCTGGCTCCACGGTGCGAAGGCTTCGCTGAAGACCTGCGTTTCGCCGTATGGGGCGATCCAGTGCGCGAACACCGCAACGATGACATAGCCGATGATGACGAGGATGCCGAACCAGGCACTGAAGGGTGCCTTCTTCAGCGCCGTTTTGGCCCGGGTGGCGCGCGAGCGCCTCAGCCTGTGAACCTGAGCGATGGGTTCGTAGCTGGTCATCGTGGATGCAAGAGCCTTGGATTGGTGGCGATCGAAATGATGTCGGCAGTCAGATTGAGCAGGATGTAGGTCGCCGCGAAAATCAGGGCACAAGCCTGGACAACCGGAACATCCCTTGATTTGACCGCGTCAACCATCAGCTGACCGATGCCGGGATAGACGAACACCACTTCGACAACGACCACTCCGACGACGAGATAAGCAAGATTGAACGCCACCACCGTGACGATCGGAGCCCATGCGTTGGGCAAGGCATGCCTGAGTACGATGGCCATGGGCGACATTCCCTTCAGCCGCGCCATGTCGATATAGGGGCTTGCCAGCATGTTGATGATCGCCGCTCGTGTCATGCGCATCATGTGGGCGACGATGACGAGCGTAAGCGTGGTTGCCGGCAAAGCTACTCTCCAGACGTGGTTCCAGAACGGCGTCTGGTCGTTCACGTTGGACAAGGTCGGGAACTTGGGAACTGCGTTGAGTATCCAGTTCAGTGACACTGCGAGCCAGTGCGGCAGAGATTGTGCGAACTCGGATCCGATGAATGTGTCGCGCGAGATGACCAGGTAGGCAAGCATATAGGCGACGAAAAACTCCGGGAACGAAATGGTTGTCAGCGTCACTGCGTTCACCAGCCGGTCGAACCAGCCATTGCGGTAGAGCGCAGCGAGGATGCCAAGTCCCAGGGCCAGCGGAACTGCTAACAGCGCGGTCATCGATGCAAGGAACATCGTATTGTAGAGGCGTGGCGCGATGATCTCGGCCACGGTTCGCCGGTACCCGGTGCGGCTCGCGAACGAAGAGCCGAAATCCCCGTGGAGCATCTGCCCGACCCAGACGAAGTAGCGCTCGACAGGCGGACGGTCGATGCCAATTTCTCGCTGGAAGGCGGCGACCGTTTCGGGTGTCGCGGATTGTCCGAGCGTCGCCTTGGCGAAGTCGCCCGGCAGCATTGCGATCGCAGAGAAGATAATGATGGAGACGATGAACAGCGTGACCAGGCCGAGGCCAAGGCGCTGCAGAACCGTTCTTGCGACGGGGTTCATGGGTACGCGTTTCTCGTTGCTGCCGCCGCCCTGCCACACCAGTCAGGGCACGCGGTTGCAAGCCGGAGCCTGGTAGCGATCGCGGGCCCGGCCCGCACTCTCACGCAGTGGCGATCCACCAGCGTTCGGCCATCTTCAGTCCATCGTTCTCCCAGTTCGGCGCCACCTCGCCATGTGCGAGCTTATTGGATTTGGCGCTGACGAAATTGTTGAAGACCAGTACGATGCTGCCGCCATCATCATGGGTCAGTTGCTGCATCTCGGCATACATTGCCGCCCGCTTGGCCTCGTCGGTCTCGGCGCGCGCCTGGACAAGCAACTCGTTGAAGCGGGGATTTTTCCAGAACGACTCGTTCCAGCTGGAGTCCGCGGCGAAGGCTTGCGTGAACATCCAGTCGGCCGTCGCGCGACCGCTCCAATAAGAAGCGCACCAAGGTTTCTTGAGCCAGACATTGTCCCAATAGGCGTCCTCGGCCTCGCGCACCACGTTTACGTCGATGCCGCACTGGGCGGCCGTTTCGCGGATGAGCGCAGCCGCGTCCACAGCGCCTGCAAAAGCGGCATCGGCGACCGAGAGATCCACCTTCAGTTTTTCCATTCCGGCCTTTTTCAGATAATGCTTGGCTTTCTCCGGATCGAAACTGTGTTGCGGCTGCGGATTCGTGGCGAATTTGATTGCCGGCGCGATCGGGTTGTCGTTGGCCACGGTGGCGTGGCCGAGAAAAATCTTGTCGACGATCTCCTGACGGTTGATCGCCCATTTCAAGGCCATTCGGACGTCCGGATTGTCGAACGGCGCCATCGTGACATTCATCGGCAACGTATAATGGCCATAGCCGGTGACCTCGACGATCTCCACCTTGGGATTGCGTTTCAACATGCCGAGGGTCTTGAGGTCGGCGCGGCCAATATAGTCCACCTCCCCTGTCGATAACGCGGCCATGCGAGCGGCGAGATCGGTGATGGCGATGAACTCCACCTCGTCGAGATAGGGTTTGCCGTTCTTGAAGTAGTTCGGATTGCGCTTGAGCTTGGCCGAAACTCCGGGCTGGAAGTTCTCAAGCACAAAAGCACCGGTGCGAACGCCTGATCCCCAATCCGCCTTGCCGTCCTTGGCCGGCATGATGACCAGATGGTAGTCACTCATGATGTAGGGGAAGTCGGCATTGCCGCTCTTCAACGTGAAGACAACCGTCTCCGGGCCGTCCGCCTTGATGCTGGCTACGGGCTCAAGCAGCGGCTTCGCCGCCGATTTGGTTTCGTCGCCCATATGGTAGCGCAGCGAAGCCACGACGTCGTCCGCCGTGACATTCTTGCCGTTGTGGAAGGTTGCGCCCTTGCGAAGCTTGAAGACCCAGGTTTGGGCGCCATCGGACGATTCAAAGCTCTCGGCAAGGTCCGGTTGGACGTTGCCTTTCGCGTCGACCTCGGTGAGGCTGTTGGACATCGAGCCCGAGAACGCGGTTTGTGTGAATGTGTCCGGGTAGCCGGCCGGATCGATCGAATCCGTCGTCGCGCCATGTGCCATGCCCAGCTTGGCGAAGCCGCCCTGCAGCGGTTCGGCCCGGGCCGTGCTGACGAAGAGCTTGTCCGCAGCGGTGACCGTCAGCCCAGCGGCCAGCCCAAGATGAATGAAGTCGCGACGGGAAATCTTGCCGCGACCAATCAGGCTTTGAGCGATACCAAGCTTGTATTCAGATTCTGACATTTGACTCTCCCGTTGCGGATTTTCCGCGTTATTGTTCGTCAAGCACCTGTGAAGAAATCTGCTCGTCAGCCGCGATCACCCTTTCTTCTGACCGCTCAAATCCGCACCTCGATCAGGCTGTCACATAGATGCTGCCCGCCTCGACGGTGACTGGAAATGTGCGCGCGCGAACGGACGGATCGACCAGGGCCGCGCCTGATTTGATGTCGAATTCCCAGCCATGCCAGGCGCAGCGCACGATCTCGTTTTCGCGGTGATAGATGAATTGCGCCCCTTCGACCGGTGCAGTTGTTCCGCATTGCGGCCCCTCGCAAAGCGGAGCGCCGCGGTGCGGACAAACATTCAGCAGCGCGTGGAATGAATCTCCGATGCGGAAAACGCCGACCGAAAGGCTGCGGATCTTGGCGATGAAGGGAGATCCGGTTTCGATCTCGTCGACTCTACAGATGTATGTCTTCTCAGGCATCGTCTGCTTCCTCAGGCAGCATTCGCCGCTTGCGCGCGCGGGATGCGCTTGTAAACCTCCAGCGCATTCAGCCCCATGATCTTGCTCTTCCAGGCAGGAGGGATTTGCAGCGTGTTGGCATCGTCATAGTCCCAATGCGGATAGTCGGAGGCAAACATCAGCGTATTTTCGCCGTCCATCGCCTCGAGAGTGGACCAGAGATGCTGAATATTTGCGGGCTGCTCCAGCGGCTGCGTGGAAAAGCGGATGTTGCGCCGGCAATATTCGGACGGCAGCATTTTCAGCCATGGCGTCTCTTTGCGTAGGGCTTTGTAGTCGGCGTCCAGGCGCCACAATACCGATGGCACCCAGGCGACGCCGCATTCGATGACGACGAAGTAGAGGTCCGGCCATTTTTCGAAGACGCCATGCGCAATCATGCTTGCGACATGCGAAATGGCCGACATGTGCAGGATGGCATGGGTCTCCCAGAAGAATGTCGTCGGGGCCGGAGCAATCGCGGTCGAGTTCACGCCGCCATGGCCGCCCAGATGAATGGCAAAGGGCAGCCCGACCTCGGCGCAAGCCTCATAAATTGGATGGTAAAACGGATCGCCATAGGGCTTGACGGAGCCTTGCGAGGCAAGAACCTGAACCATCCGCGGATGATTGCCCAAGCGGCGTATCTCGGTGGCCGCGAGCTTCGGATCCTGTGGCGCAATGATGATCGAGCCCACGAAGCGATCGTCCTTCGGCAGCCAGTGGTCGATCTGGTAGTCATTGTAGGCGCTGACGAGAGCGCTGGCATAATAGGGGTTGGCGAGGGTAGACGCCTCGATCGGCTCATCGCCGGTCAGGATCGCCACGTCGACCTTGTACTTGTCGAGGTGTTTTTCCTTCATGATGAGATAGTTGTCGGCTTCAGTTTTCGGACGGACGTCCTTGCGGGAGAAGTCCTGCGGATGAAACCAGGGACGATGGCCATGCGGGAAGGCGCCAACGGGACCTGTCTTCTCGCCTTCGACGAACATGTCCTTCCACAGGCCGGAAAGGTAGGGCTCCAGTACAGTGGCGCTTGACCAGTAATTGTGACAATCGCAGTCGACTATGAACACGTTGCTCAGCTCCGTAGCTTCAGCCTGGTCGATCTGCCGGCCGATTTCACCGCGTGCAGCTTCCGCCTTGAGTATTGTTTGATCAAGCTTATGATCCAGCGCAATATGATCGACTTTTTCGATTGGAGGTAACGTGCAGTTAGATCACATCGAAACCTTTCTCGACATCATCGAGTCGCGAAACTTCAATCGCACCGCCGATCGGCTGGGATTGACCCAGTCGACGATCAGCACCCGGATCAAGAATCTGGAGAGCGCGATCGGGTCCGAGCTCTTCCAGCGCGGGCGCGCCGGTGCTGAGCCCACAGCCGCCGGACGGCGGTTCGAAGCTTACGCCAGGTCCCTGCTGTCGACCTGGTCGCAAGCTCGACACGACGTGCGAGCGTTCAACCGGTTCGAGGGCACCTTGCGCATCGCCGCACAGGTAGGCATGACCCGCTCGGTTCTGCCGGGATGGGTCGAGACACTGTGCCAGGCCCTTCCAAAATCCTCGATCCATGTCGAGTCGGATTATTCGAACCAGATGGTCAGCGACCTAAGCATGGGAAATCTCGATATCGCCGTGCTTTATGCACCTCGTTACCTGCCTGAGATCGCCTACGAACATCTGATGGTCGAGGAATATGTAATGGTTTCGACGGCTGCCAGAACGCTGCCCGACGTCGACCCTGAAACCTACATTCGCCCAGGCTACACCGCCGTGCTGGAAAAGACGCACGCAGAGCTGCTGGCCGAGTTGGCGATCTGTCGGCTTTCGACGGGATCGGAAACTCTGGCGGAGATCATGCTGCGGCGAACGGGCGGCACCTGCTATATGCGTAGCGACGATGCGCGCAGGTTCACTGCCGAGCTCCCATCGTTTCTCGTCGAGGGAGCGCCGACGCTGCACCAGCCAGTCCACACCGCGATACTCGCGCGCCGCAAACATGAACCAATTATTCGCAAAGGCATCCGAGCTCTCCAGGTTGCTGTGATGTCACTGGAAGTCTAATCGAAATTACCGATCATAAAGGCAGGATTGCGCGGCTGTTCAGCGGGGTTTGAAGTGGCATCTTGGCTCGACTTCAAACCCGAGTTGACTGATGAATGCATACGCGGCCTTTGCAGCCTCCGGCTTCGTCCCAACAAAGCGTCACCGGCATTGGGCACAGACCACACCGCAGCTTGTGCTCTGCCGGCGCGTGATCGACGAAACGCACGATGTGAAAACATTCGTTCTCACACCCACTTCAGATCGGATGTTCTGCTTCAGCGCTGGCCAGTATGTTCTGGTGCACCTTAGGATCAACGGTGCCGCGGTGACGCGCTCCTACTCCGTTTCGTCACCGCCGACGCGACCGCTCGACCTACAGATCACCGTGAAACGGACGCCGGGCGGGCTCGTTTCGAATTGGCTCCATGACAATTTCAGGCCAGGCGATGGGATCGAAATCGAAGGCCCGCTCGGCTCGTTCAATCTCGACGATCTGCCGCATGCAAAGTCCCTCTTCCTCTCAGGTGGCAGCGGGATAACTCCCGTCATGTCAATGCTGCGGGCATTTACCGACCGCGCAGCCGACCAGGAGATCCACTTCATTCATAGTGCGAGAACGCCGGACGACATCATTTTTCGGCTCGAACTGGACGCACTTGCCGCTCGCTTTCCCAATGTTCATGTGACTTGCATTTGCAGTCACGGAGACCCGGCCTGGACGGGTCC
This sequence comes from Mesorhizobium sp. M0296, assembly GCF_040321675.1. NCBI lineage: Bacteria > Pseudomonadati > Pseudomonadota > Alphaproteobacteria > Hyphomicrobiales > Phyllobacteriaceae > Mesorhizobium > Mesorhizobium sp. M0296. The sequence continues at coordinate 27,645 of NZ_JAMYRZ010000002.1, read as the reverse complement.
AACCGGGCGAATTAACAATGAGATGCTCGTGACCTTGGTTCCCGATCTCCATAGCCGCACAGTTTTCGCCTGTGGGCCGGAATCCTACATGAAGGCTGCACGCAGCTGCCTCGATGCAATCGGGCTCGCCCCTTCACAGTATCATGAGGAGAGCTTCGGGGGCGGCAACATTTCGCGTTCGCTATCGGATTCAAAGGTTTCGTCTTCGGTCCGCTTCGCCCGCTCCGGCCTTGCATATCACTGCGCGCCCGGAGAGACCCTGCTGGAAGCGGCGCGCCAATGTGGCGTCTATGTCCCAACCGCTTGCCAGCAGGGAGTTTGCGGTACGTGCCGGATCGCCAAGCTGTCCGGCGAAGTCGTCATGGATGACCTAGGCGGACTGACCTTGGAGGACAAATCGGCAGGCTATATCCTGGCGTGCTGCAGCCGCCCACAAGGCGACATTTTGCTTGATCTCTAATTCTACCCATCGCGGAACGAAATCGGGCAGCCTATGCGTTCAACGACCAAGCCATACTACTGCGACCGCAAGTGATTAGGTTTCGGAACCCGGATGGGCTTGCCCCATTTCTGGCGCAGCTCACGCTGGGCATCGCAAGCGACAAAAGTCCTACCCAGCAATACGCTTGAGCTATCATTCAGCCGTTGCATGGGATCGACCTCGGCACAAAGAGGCGCGGCAATTCGGCTCCAGCTACACCGTCGCGGCCGGATCAGGGGCGTTGCGGTTGAGATGAACCGCAATCGAATTACGGTTCACCAGGCGACCCGCGAGGACACGGTGTTCAAACGGTGCGGTGTCGCCAGCCAGCCTCTTCAAGAGAAGCTCGGCTGCCGTCGCCCCGATCAGATGCGCCGGCTGCGCGATGGCTGTGATACCTTGGGCCACGAACTGCATCCAGTCGAGATCGTCGAAGCAAAGCAGCGAAACCTCTCCCGGAATCGCAAGCTTCAGTGCGGATGTCGCCTCCAGAACGCCTGTCGACATCACACCGTCCGCGGTAAACAGGGCGGACGGCGCATTGCGCATTGTCAGTAGATCGAGTGCCTCCTTTCGTGCTGCCTCGCTGGAATAGACCGCCACGCGGCGGATCAACTGCGGATCCGGCGAAATGCCCGCAGCGCGATGGGCTTCGAGATAACCCAACAATCGTTGCCAGCTTGGATGATGGTAGCGAACGTCGGAGCTGGAGAGATCAGCGTTCGTCACAAAGGAGCCAACATCATCGCGTTGGTCCGGCCCGAGTTCCGCCAATATTCCGATGCGGCTGTGTCCGGCGGCGATGATCGCCGCTATGCTGCTACGCGTTACAGAAACGTTATCGACCACGACCGAATCGGTTTCCATGCCCGCCACGATGCGATCGAACTGCACGACGGGACAGCCGGCCGCGACTGCGTCACGAAGATGATCCGGCTTGTCCAAGAAGGTCGATGAGACGACTAAACCATCGACCTGCTTTTCCAACAGCAGCTGCACCGCCTCTCGCTCGAGTTCGGCATTTTCGTCACTATTCGTAACGATAACCCCGAAGCCGCCACGGCGCGCGACGTCCCCTATTCCGCGCAGCACGCTTGCATAGAATGGGCTTTCGATGTCGCCCACGACAACGCCGATAGTCTGGGTCTTACCGGTGATCAGACCTTTGGCCAGGCGATTGGGTCGATAACCCAGCGCAGATGCTGCGGCGCGCACCTTCTCCTGAACCTCGGGGCTGCTGTAGCCGTAGTCACCAAGCACGCGCCCAGCCGTGGCAGAGCTCACTCCAGCCCGGCGAGCGACTTCGATGATAGTTGCGTTTTTGGATCTTTGAGTCACCCAGCAAGTCCCGCCGACCATGCAACGTCGTGGCGACGAACTAGCGGCAGTTAGGCACGCCCCGCAAGGCCGAACACCGTAGAACCCGCCGCTGCGCACACCATTTGAATCACAGCACCTCCGACAGAAAGCGTCGAAGACGAGGGCTCTGCGGATTGTCGAATAGGTCTTCTGGTCGGCCTGCCTCGACGATCCGGCCCTCGTCCATGAACACGACCTGGTTCGCGACCTTGCGAGCGAAATTCATCTCGTGTGTAACGACCACCATCGTCATCCCGCCCCGCCCGAGGTCGGCCATCAAGTTCAGGACACCTTTGACCAATTCTGGATCGAGGGCGCTGGTGACTTCGTCGAACAGCATAATTTCGGGTTCGAGGGCGAGCGCACGCGCGATGGCCACCCGCTGCTGTTGCCCGCCCGAGAGATTGGCCGGCCGATGGTCCTTACGCTCCAGCAGTCCGACTTCATTCAGCCTCGCCAAGGCCGCGTCATTAGCCTCCTCGCGCGACATGCGTTTAACTTTGCGCAGCGCCAAGGTGATGTTGGCGAGCGCGCTACGGTCGGGGAACAGATTGAACTGCTGGAAAACCATGCCCACGCGCCGCCGGAGTTGGTCAGGGGTCTGCTTGTAGATGCTTTCGCCATCGAGCAGAATGTCACCGGCTCGACACTCTACGAGACGGTTGAGGCAGCGCAGCAAGGTCGACTTGCCCGATCCGGACGGACCGATGAGGCAGGTGACGGTCCCGGGCTCCACTTTCAGACTGACGTCATGCAGCACCTGGACGGCGCCGTAGGCCATGTCGATATTCTTGACCTCGATGCCGCCACCCTTGAAGCGTGTGGGCGCTGCTGCAGGCAACGTCGCTGCTCCCGGCACGACGGCTTCGGCAAGCTCGGCGACCTCCTTGAGGCCACTCTGCACGGCGGTTATTCGTTTGCCGACGCGCATGCGCGCGTCGATGTAGTTGACGAGATGGGTCAGCGGCACCGTGATCACGAGATAAAACACGCCGGCCAGCAACAGCGGCGACAAGTTGCCGGTCAGCACAGCCTGGTCCTGGCCGACGCGGAACAGTTCGCGTTCGGAGGCGAGCAGACCAAGGAAATAGACCAAGCTGGAGTCTTTGACATTGCCGATGAACTGGTTGACCAGTGCAGGTAGGACGCGACGGATGCCTTGCGGGATCACCACCAGGCGCATGCCTTGGCCATACGTCATACCGAGAGTGCGCGTGGCGTCGATCTGACCCCGCTCGACGCTCTGAATGCCGGCGCGGAAAATCTCCCCGATGTAGGCGCCGGCGATCAGGCTGAGCGCCAGAATGCCCAGCGGATAAGGCGATGGACCGAACAGATCTCGGCCCAACCGCGCGAAGCCTTGGCCAATGATCAGGATTGTGACAATGGCAGGAAGCCCACGGAAGATATCGGTGTAGACTCGGGCCAGGAGTTTCAGCGGCCGGTTCTCGGAAATCCCCATGACTGCGAGGACGATACCGATCAGCGTCCCGAAAAACGTCGAGGCAAGGGCCAGGATCAAAGTGTTCTTGAGGCCGACCATCACCATGTTTGGCAGAACTTCTGCCATCGCCTGGAAATCAAGGAAGCTGCGGGCGAAGGTATCGAACCAGCTCATATCAAGGCCATCTATAACTCGGCCGGGCACCGTTGCTGACGGGCCCGGCCGGAAACGAAAATGAATACGCGCGAATTTACTTCTTGGGCAGATATTGATCCGGCATCGGAGTGCCCGGGAACCATTTCTCATGCAGCCGTTTCCAGGTGCCATCGTCCATGGCCTCGCGCAGCGCCTTGTTGAGCGCCTCGCGGAAGGCATCGTTGCCTTTCTTGACCACGAACCCGGCCGGCGCATCGAAGGACGGCACGTTCATTGTTATCTTCAGGTTCTTATAGCGCTCGACATACTGCTTGGCGGACTCATAGTCAGTGAAATGGCCATCAATCGTGCCGTTATTCAGCGCCGCCACCGCCGTGTTGTTGTCGGGAAATTTGACAATGTCGCCCTTGAGGTTCTTCTCGGCATAGATTTCCTGCAGCGTTCCCTGGATCACGCCGATGCGCTTTCCGGCGGTGCTCTCATTGCTCGTCAGTGCCGGATCCGCCGAAATGATCGACAGGTAGCCGGCGAGATAGCCGTCGCCAAAATCCACGGTCTTCTTGCGCTGCGCCGTTGTGCCGATGGCGGCGACAGCGACGTCGAAGCGGCCGTTGGCAACGGACGGCAGCAGCGCCGAGAATTCCTGGCCGGTGAAAACGACCTGCTCCTCCTTGAACCCGAGCCGGCGCGCCACATCACGGAAGAGTTCGGCGTCGAAGCCGGTGAAGTTACCGTTGGCGTCGGTGAAGACATAGGGTTTCGCATCGCCCATGGTTCCGACGCTGATCACCGTCGGGTCGATGAGGTTGTAGGGGTTGTCCGCCGCGTTTGCCTGAGTTGACGAGGCCAACGTGCCAAGTCCTGTCAACAGCGCGATCGTCAGCGCCAAACCGGATTTCAAAAGTAGGCGCCTGCTCGAATTCGTGTGCATGTCTTCTCCTCTTACGATTGGCCGAACTCGGCCTTGCGATCCCACTCGACGACTCATCCATCAAAACGCTCTTTCATGGCGTTGGTTGGATGAATGAGAACGTTATCACTTGAACTAGCATTGTCCATTTCTCGCGTCAATTGCTCAGTTGAATTTCGCAGCTAGACGGTTCTCTCGTCTTGAATGCGCCGAGCTCCGCGGAGGACCTCCGGCGTGATCTTTCCTAAATCGATTGCTGCCGCATAGCCGATGGCCCCGTAGTACCGGCAGGTAGCGGCCGCCGCCTCCGCGGCATGGCCGAGAATGTCTTGAGGCGCCTCTTCCTTAAGCAGGCCGAATAGCGTTCTGGCGATGAAGGTGTCGCCCGCGCCCAGGGTGTCGACTGCTTCGACCAGCTGCGCCTGGGTGCAGTAAGAGACGGTGTCGCTGTGAAGCACCGCGCCGGCTCGGCCACGAGTCACAAGGACCCACTTTGAACCACATCCAAGGAGTTCGGCTGCGATTGCGGCCAATTCCTTGTCGTCGAGACCGTCCCCCGAGACACAAGCCAGATAGCAATGGGGCCCAATCTCGCGTCGATGTCCCGGTTCCCGTCGCGTGGAAAAATCGTAAGACAACAGTGACTTACTTGATACAGTGGCAACCCACGGGTCCAAACCGCTGGACTGGCCGATGTGGACGGCCTGAAAGCCCGAGAGAAAATCCAGATCTTCTTGCGTCGGCGTAAACACCGAAACGCCGAGATCGAAGTCCAGGAAAATCCGATCGGCGTTGCGGTGACCTATGAGGCAGTAAGCGGTCGGTCCCTCGAGGCGCCGTAATCGGGTGATGTCCACGCGCTCCGACGCCAGTGCAGTGCAGATAAGGTCCCCCGCCCGGTCTTTGCCGATCGCTCCGACATAGGCCGATCGCCCGCCGAAGCGGCTGACATAGACCGAGACATTGAGGCAATTTCCACCAGGATACATCTCGCCGCGAGCAAGATAACAATCGACCACGTTATCGCCTATCGCGGCAATCTTGACCATTGCAGGACTTTCAGTTTAAAGGGTGTGATAACGTTCGCACAATGGCTGCCCACCTGTCAATGTGGGCCGGCCCCCTAGCTCTGCCAACGAGACAAGGAAGCTCATGATTTCCGCCCTGCCCGCCGACGTGGAACGCGCTCTGATCGCTACGGCGGGCACGCAGTTTTCGCACCTGTTCCTCGTGGCGTGCGGCGGTTCGCTCTCGATCATGATGGCAGGCAAATACTTCGTCGACCGTCACAGCGGCACATTCGCCTGCGACATCTACAACGCGGATGAGTTCGTCTGCCGAGCTCCGCGACGGTTGGGACCTGACGCGCTCGTTGTCCTTTGCTCGCAGACCGGCACCACCCGCGAAACTGTGCGAGCGGCCAATCATGCAAAGGATCGAGGCGCAACGACAATCGCCATGACACTCGACCAGATATCGCCCCTCGCGCTGGCGGTCGACCACGCAGTCGCCTACCAGGCCTCCTACACGACGGGCAAAGCAGTCGATTCAGCCTGCAGCAACTACGGCGTGCTCTACATGTTGCTCGCCGGCCTGATCGATGCTCGGGAGGATGCCGGGCTAACTGCCGATCTGCTGAGGAGCCTGAGCCATCTTCAGCCGGCGATCGAGCGTGCGCACCGGACCTATGCCGACCGGTTTCAGGCCTTCGCCCCCCGTTTCGCGCCGCGCAATGCGATCTACACTCTGGCCAGCGGTGCCAGCTATGGTGCGGCCTATTCGTACGCCATCTGCGTGTTGATGGAGATGCAGTGGTACGACTCGCAGGCCATACACGCCAACGAGTTCTTTCACGGCCCATTTGAGGTCGTCGACCGGGACGCTTGCTTCGTGGTCTTAGTGGGTTTGGACGAAACGCGGAGCCTTTCCGAACGGGCCCGCGATTTCCTTTTCAAGTACGGCAGCCGGGAAAACATCCTGGTGCTCGATGGAGCGGAACTCGACCTCAGCGGTATGTCCGAACACATCAAACCTTATCTCGTGCCCTTGGTCTTCTTCGACACGCTTTGGCGTTTTGCCTACGAGCTGGCCGCCCTGCGCGGCCGGCCAATGCTTGATGGCCGGCGCTACATGAAGAAGCTCACCGACTATTAGTTCCGCCGCGCTCTGCAGCCATCCAACAACTCCCAGCCCGGCTTCTGCGAAGAAGGATTTCCCTATGACTGCATCTGCAAAACCGCGCCAAGTCGTCGTTGTCGGCGCAGGCATCTTCGGCACCTCTTCCGCGCTGCACCTCGCTCGTCTTGGCTTTGATGTAACCATTGTCAATGACGGCGCGCCGGCCAACGGTGCATCCGGCCGTTCACTTTCCTGGCTGAACTCAGCGCGACGTGCCGACACTGCCTATCACCGCTTGAGGCTTGCAGGCATCGACCGTTATCGGACCCTGGCGGCCACAAGACCGGAAACCGCGTCGTGGCTTCGCTTTGACGGCGGCCTCACCTGGGATGCGGATGATGAGGCGAACCAGATGGCGTCCATCTGCCAGCTGGAGCAGGAAATTGGTTATGACGCGCTTCTGCTCGGCCCTGCCGAAGTTGGTGCAATGACGCCCGGCGTCAATGCCAATGCAATCACCCCGCAGGGCGCAATCTTCAATCCTGGCGAAGGATGGGTCGACCTGCCCTCCCTGATCGATCTACTACTCAATGAATTCCGCTCCCGCGGCGGCAAGCTTATCCAGGACGCTGGACGCGTGCGGATAGATGCCACAGGTGGTCGCGCGCGTGGCGTCATCACTGCCGATGGTGCGCCGATAAAGGCGGATGCAATGGTCCTTGCCGTTGGGCCAGCGACGCCTGTCATGCTTGCGGAGATCGGCGTCCGTGTCCCCGACGCCACGCCGATTTCACTTCTTTTGAAGACCAAGCCGACCAAGACCGAGCTCCGTGCCGTGCTGAATACGCCGCGCGTGGCAGTGCGGCCGACGCCGGATGGCGCATTTGTTTTGGATTCGGCATGGTCGGAGGAAGAAGTCGTGGTCAACCCGGACGGCACCTACACCGTGCACGACAAGACCATCAAAGGACTACTCGACGAGGCCAGTGCCGTGCTCGACGGCAATCCGCGGCTCCAACTCGCTACCTATGCTGTCGGCCCGAAGCCTATCCCCGGCGACGGCGAGCCGGTGCTTGGCTCAGTCGAGACCGTCGCCGGTCTTCACGTCGCCTTTAGCCACAGCGGCGCCACGCTTGGACTCATCGTCGGCGAATTGCTTGCCAAAGAAATCGCCTCCGGCAATCCGCACCCGATGCTTGCAACCTTCCGCGCCAACCGTTTCAGCTGACAGGGCATCGCGGCCGAGGTCGAACTGGCCAGATGGGCCGCGGGCCTGGGGAATCCTGGCAAGGTCGCTAAACAGCGAATTTCTGCCTCTTGCAGCTTCAACGTTGGACCGAGGGTGGTCAAGGCCAAGAAGCTGAGGTGCCCGGAGGAGCATCTCCAACCCGAATCCGAGCGTGAACTCGGCCGCGCCAGCCATCGAGATGAACACGTCCCGCGGCATACCGAAGGTCAGAAACGGCTTATCTTCGACCAGCGGGTAGAACCACTCCGGATAGGCTCGATGTCGCGAGGTCCTGGAGGTGGTAAGGTGGGACACGAACGTGCGGCGCGTCTGTCTGGCGCCAGTCTCGAAAGTATTGGCGACTACACCGCCAGCGCCCCTGAGCACCGATGTCTTGCAATGGATCACCCAGCAAACATTCGTCGCCAAGAAACAACAGCTTCGCTTCGTAAGCCGACGCATTGTACCAGTCGCAGGCAGCCGCGCAACGGTTCAAGCCCGACCTTGACTGGAAGCTGGAGAACGAACCATCCAAGAGGGGCGGCATGTTGAGACACTCGTGGCCTTGGACGAACGGTAGCGCATTGCGCCTGAGCGCACCGGCCTGATGGTGCTGCGCGGCTATGCCTATCTCAACCTGCGCGGTTCGGCGATGCAGAACAGACAAAAAGAGCCTGGCGGTCTACCTTGTGGGAATCAGGTGCAGTGCAGACCTCCCGCCCTTCACGGCCGCGACTGACAGCTTGCGGTCAAAGCTCGCAAGTTGGCCGCCACGCGCCTTGGCGAGCGCGAGAAGATACGTATCCGTGACCTGTGCCGAGGTCAGGATTTTCGCTGCATCGATGTCGCCCGAGCCAACCAGGCTCACATCGTCGGGCCAGAAGCTGTGCCCGTGCAGAGCCCGCAACTTGGTAACGATTTGCGCAACGACGGCGGGCGAGCCGGGAGAATTGGGATATCTTTGGTTGCCGACGATGCGCAGGACGCCGTTTTCGGTGATGGGACACGTAGCCCATGCGGCGTTGCCGGCCTGTTCGAACCAGTCATGCGCGTCGTCATGGGCGACGTGGCCAGGATCGATCAGTGCGATCAGCACATTGACATCGAGCAGGAACGTCAAGGCAGTTCGTCTCGCAGGGCATTGACCGTCTCAAGCGTGACAGGCGGTGCATCCGGCCGAGGCGACAGTAGAGGAATCCCGTTGCGCTCGCCGCCGGCTTGAGGCCGGCGCAGCGAGCGCCGGGCGAGATCGGTGATGACCTCGCCGAGGCTGCGATCCTGCTGCCGGGCGATGGCCTTGGCCGCAACCAGGACGTCGTCATCGATCGCCAGTGTGGTTCTCATGTCGCCCTCCTGGTGCGCATCAATCATCACGCATCATATAGAGCAGCAACGTCGGGCACTCAAGCGGTGCGACTTCCGACAGCGGTGCGACTTCGTAGCGTCGTAAGCAGATGAGTTGTCCGGATTAGGTAGCAGACGAGTTGTCCGATCACTCGTAAGCGAGTTTGGTTTCCCTCACCCTTTGACTACCGACAAAGTTGCGCAGGGCCGAGGGGACCGTTATGGCCGCGCTACCTAAGGGACGTGCCTTCCGGAAGCTTATCAGCTCGGGAGACTATCGGCAGAAGCTACGGAGGCTGCAGCAAGGACCGACGCACCCTTTTGGATGCGTCGGAGCAAAGGTCTACGCGTGGCGGATCTCCGTTCCGAGCACCTTCAGGCATTCGCGGATGAACGCTGCAAGGGCCGTCCAGCCTTTTGCCGAAACCATCGTGCCATCCACATATGCCTCCGTTGGAGACAGGTCGATATAGGTGCCGCCCGCAAGCGTCACTTCGGGCTCGCACGCCGCCAGCGCGCCGACCTTCTTGCCACGCACGACGCCGTCTACCGCAATCAGGATCTGCACACCGTGGCAGATCGTGAAAATCGGCTTCTTGGTTTCGTGGAAGTGGCGCACCATCGCCTGCACGCGCTTGTCGGTGCGGATGTATTCGGGGCCACGACCGCCCGCGCAGTAAACGGCGTGGTATTGCTCCATCTGCTTCTCAGCGTCGGAGAAGGTCTTGTTGATCAGCGCATAGTGGCCGAGCTTTTCAGTGTAGGTTTGATCGCCCTCGAAATCGTGCAGCGATGTTTTGATCAGGTCTCCGGCGCTTTTGTCTGGGCACACGACGTGGACGGTGTGGCCCACCGCTTCCATCGCCTGCTGGTAGACGAAGATTTCGTATTCCTCGGTGAATTCACCGGTCAGCATCAGGATCTTTTTGCCTGGCATGGTACTTCCTTTCCTGTGGCAACGGCCGGGCGAGACCTGTACTCGCCTGGTAGGTTTGAGTTTCTAGAAGGGTGAATCGGGGAAGTAGTCTTCGTTGGCACTGACCGGCGTGATGACCGTCAACGGCGGGTACGGGGACATCGGGACAGTCTCAGTCGAACGCCAGCAACAAACGGTCGCGGGAATGCTCGATATGGCGACGCATCGCCTGCTCGGCAGCGGCAGGATCGGCCGCAGCGAAAGCGGCCAGGATGGCCTCATGCTCGTCAAGCGCCTCCTCGGTGACGCGCGAATGGAACATCAGGCGGAATATGTGGAAGTGGGTATGCTGGTGCGCCAGTGTCCCGCGCACGAGTTCGTTGTTGGCGAATTCCATGACCTTGTCATGGAAAATGGCATCCTGGCGGGCGAAGTTGGAATACCGCAGGCGCTCGTCCTTGCCCTCACGGCGCGCCATGACGCCGGCCGATGTCTGAAGCTGTGCGAGCTTTACCTCGTCCATGAGCACCGCTGCCTTGGCTGCACCATGAGGCTCGAGCAGCAGGCGAAGCTCGTAGAGTTCATCGAGCCGCCGTTTCGTGATCTGCGGCGCAGCGCGGTAACCGATCAGATGCGTCTTCAGCACCAGGCCTTCGCCTTCGAGCCGGCCGAGCGCCTCGCGGATCGGCGTGTGGGATACGTTGAATTCCTTGACCAGGCTGTCGACGGTGATGCGCGAGCCCGGCGCAATCTTCAGCGACATGAGTTGCGCAAAGACCGCTTCGTAGACGTCCTCAACCAAGCTGCTGGAGCGCTGGATACGTCCGCCGGCGGGGTTCGCTTCGTCTACACTGGGTAAGTTCATGGGCTGCATTTTTTGCCTCTTGACACATCAAGTTGCTAACACGATGCTCCGGCCAATGCAATCCTATATCCTATACGATTTTATAGAGGATATTATTTGAGGCCGTTTCAAGACAAAGCCATGGCGCTTGCGGTGATCCTGCTGGAACAGCGTGCCGCCCTGGCAGCCCGTGCTTCCTCACCTGCTGAACGGACAGCCAGCGTTGCGGGCGATGGTTCGGCACGTCGATACGCAACCGCGTTGCGAGACGCGTTTTACATAGAACCCGGCCTTTGGGCCGAGTTGAACGCCATCTCGCATTCCAATCCAGTCATCATCACAGGATGCAGGTCATGAGCCTTTTCGCTGCCCTAAGGCTGCCGCGCGAAATCCTCTTCGGGAACGGCCAACGCCACGTCATTCCGGTTGTCGCGGCCAGGCTCGGGCGTCGCGCACTCGTCTGCACCGATGAACGTTTTGCCGCAACGGGCCCGTTCGCAGAGATTGTCACGGGGCTGCGAGCCGCCTCGATAGACGTACTGGTGCATGATCGTGTGCTGCCCGACGTTCCTCGGGACACCGTTGCCGTCTGCGTCGAGGAAGCACGGAAGTTCGCGCCCGACGTGGTGATCGGCATTGGCGGCGGCAGTTGTCTCGACATGGCGAAATGCGCCGCGTTGCTCATCACTCACGGCGGTCAGCTCCAGGATTACTACGGCGAGTTCAAGGTGCCCGGCCCGACGCTGCCGCTGATCGCGGTGCCGACGACAGCCGGCACCGGCTCTGAAGTGACCCCGGTCGCCGTAATCTCCGATCCGGATCGCACGCTGAAGGTCGGCATCTCCAGCCCGTATCTGATCGCGGCCGCGGCCATCTGCGATCCTGAACTGACGATGACATGCCCGCCGGCATTAACCGCGATCGCAGGCGCCGATGCGCTGACGCATGCAATCGAAGCCTTCACCGCCGCCAGGCGCGGAACCGATCCCGGCCTTCCGCAGAAACATGTCTTTGTCGGCAAAACCGCCTTGACCGATCACTTCGCCCTGCTGGCGATCAAGCTGCTTGGCCGAAGCCTTGAAACGGCATACCGCCGGCCGTCCGACGAGGACGCCCGGGCCGACGTCATGATGGGTGCACTTGCAGCCGGCTGCGCGTTCGGAACGGCCGGCACAGCGGCAGCGCACGCCGTGCAATATCCGGTTGGCGCGATAACCCACACCGCTCACGGATTGGGTGTCGCCACCATCCTGCCATTCGTCATGAAGTACAACAGAACAGCCGCAGCGGCCGAGATGGCCGAGATCGCCAACGCGCTCTGCCTCGATGGAAAAGGCCGGACGCCCGAAGCGTTGGCCGACGCGACCATTGGCGAGGTCAGTCGGCTGTTTGGGGCAATCGGGATCACCCCCACGTTGGCCGAGCTGGGGCTGCCTGCCGACAAGCTCGATTGGACGGCGGAACAGGCGATCGGTATCGAGCGCCTCATCAAGAACAATCCGCGGCCATTCGATTTGAGGTCCATGCGACGTCTGGTCCAGGCCGCCTTTGATGGCGACCTCGCCAGCTGCGTCATGTAAACAATCGGGAATATCGAGATGAACACGTTTTCACAGGTTCTGTCGGATGATCAGGGCGTCAGCGACTTTCACACAATTTCGCACCGGCTGTATATTGGCGGCCAATGGCGGCAGTCCGCGGATGGCAGGGTAATTCCGGTCATTGATCCGTCGACGGAAGCCATCATCGCGGCCGTACCCGATGCGACCTTGGAGGACGCGGCCGCCGCCGTTGACGCCGCTGCCAAAGCAGCCCATGGCTGGCGGACAACGTCGCCGCGAAAGCGCTCCGAGATCCTCAGACGCTGCTTTGAGCTGATGACGGAACGATCGGAGGCACTGGCTACTCTCATCGCACTGGAAAACGGCAAGGCCCTGCGGGATGCCCGCGGCGAGATCGCTTATGCCGCGGAATTTTTCCGTTGGAATGCCGAGGAGGCGGTTCGCATTACCGGTGAATTCGGTACTGCGCCTTCCGGCACCAATCGCATTGTGGTCGACTACGAACCGATCGGCATATGCATCCTGATCACGCCCTGGAATTTTCCTGCCGCGATGGCGACGCGCAAGATCGCGCCGGCACTTGCCGCTGGATGCACGGTGATCCTGAAGCCGGCCAGTGAGACCCCGCTTACCGCCTACTCGCTGGCCGCGCTCTACCAGGACGCGGGCGTTCCACCAGGGGTGGTCAACGTCCTGACAACCTCCAGTCCCGGGCCTTTGACAGCCGCCATGCTGGCCGATCCGCGGGTGCGCAAACTCTCCTTCACCGGTTCGACGGGTGTGGGTCGCGCTCTGCTGGCAGAGGCTGCCAGGCATGTGATCTCATGTTCCATGGAACTCGGCGGCAACGCACCGTTCATTGTGTTCGACGACGCCGATCTCGAAGCGGCGCTCGATGGCGCAATGGTGGCCAAGATGCGCAACGCCGGCGAGGCCTGCACGGCCGCAAACCGCCTCTACGTCCAATCTGGCATCTACGAAGCCTTCTGCGAGGGCCTCGAGAAGCGGATGTCTTCGCTCAAGGTCGGCGCCGGCACCGACCCGGACACGGAATGCGGGCCCATGATCACGAAAAAGGCGGTCGAGAAGATAGACCGCCTTGTCGTCGACGCGGTCACACGCGGCGCGCGGGTCTTGTGCGGCGGCTCAGTCCTGTCCGGACGTGGTTTCTTCTACCCTCCGACAGTGCTTCGCGACGTGCCGGGCGACGCAAAGATGGCGCATGAGGAGATATTCGGGCCGGTGGCGCCAATCTCCAGCTTCGAAACGGAGTCCGAGGTCATCGCGCGCGCCAATGACACCGAATATGGGCTTGCTGCCTACATCTACACGCGCGATCTGGCGCGCGGCATGCGGGTGGCCTCCCGGATCGAGGCCGGGATGATTGCTCTCAACCGCGGGCTGATGTCCGATCCGGCAGCCCCCTTCGGCGGCGTCAAGCAGAGCGGGCTCGGCCGCGAGGGAGGGCAGCATCACGGCATTGCGGAATTCATCGAGGCGAAATACCTCGCCATCAGCATGTGAGCAGAAGAATGCAAGGCGATCCCTTTCGCATCCGCGACCACGTCGCGGATTTTGACGAAATCGTGCAGGACATTGTTGACCGCAGCGAGGTCGCCCGCGGCGCCATTCCGATGGCAGCAGACGTGGCCTACGGACCGGATCCGACCGAGACCATGGACCTGTTCTTTCCCGCGGGCAAAAGAACGGCGCTGCCGGTGCACATCTTTGTCCATGGCGGCTACTGGAGAATGTTCTCCAAGCGCGACTACTCATACGTCGCGACGACGATTACCCAGGCCGGGGCCATTGCCGTCATCCTTGATTATGCTCTGATGCCCAAGGTCCGAATGGCGAGGATCGTCGACCAGGTGCGCCGGGCCAAGCAGTGGGTCCTGGCCAACATCGCCGATCATGGCGGAAGCCCGGCGGCCCTGACCGTCAGTGGTCATTCGGCAGGAGCCCATCTTGCAACGTTTCTGTTCGAGGGCGAGCATACCCCCTCGAATGTGAAGGCAGCCCTTCTCCTGAGCGGACTCTATGATTTGAAGCCGCTCCAGGATTCCTTTCTCGCCGACGAGATTGGAATAACCGACGAGGAAGTCGCCATGTTCACACCTCTCGCCTGTCGGCATGATCCTCAAACCAGGGCGGCGGTTCTGGTCGGAGCCAATGAGACGCCACCGTTCCATCAGCAAGCCGATCGATTCAAAGCAAGCTTGCTGCGGCAGGGATCGTTGGTAACATCGCTTGTGCTCACGAACCGCAACCACATGGACAGTGTCAGAGATCTTGGCGTGCCGGGGACCGGGGCTGCCGATTGCCTGGCAAAACTGATCGCCAAGGCCTGCTGACTAACTCGGGTTCTCCAGGCGGTTTGTTTTGCGCCACTCCTCGTACTCCCCGCGGGCATCGTCATGCAGCGGATAGTAGCGTTGCAACGGCCCGCCCTCCATGAGCTTCGCTCGCGAGAACTCCTCCCAATCGTGATGTTTCTGTGATTCTTCGATCACCTTCGGGGCCATTGCGACGGGAAGCACCACCACCCCGTCGTCGTCGGCGACGATGATGTCGCCGGGGATCACCGTGACACCGCCGCAGGCAATCGGAACGTTGACGGCATTGGGATAGATGCTGGTCTGCACGTGATAGTTTGGCGTCCAGCCGCGCAGCCATAGGGGCAGATCGAGCTTTTCGACATTGGGCCGGTCGCGCATGCATCCATCGATGACGATACCCGCCCCGCCCCTGCCCTTGAAATACGTCGACATCATGTCGCCGAAGACGCCCGAGCTCATGTCGCCGCGCGCGTCGACCACGACCACATCGCCCTCCTGCGCGTGGTAGAGCACGTGCCGGTGCAGTTGCGTCTCCGGATCGGCATATTCTCCTTCGGTGAAGAGGTCAGGCCGCTGCGGCAGGAACTGCAGCGTCAACGCCGGCCCGACGATCGACTTCCCGTGGTTTTGCGCCACCGGACCAACCATGTGCGGATTGCGGAAGCCCATGTGGCCAAGCGTGCCGGCTACCGTCGCGGCGCCGATCTCCCTTAGCGCGTCGATCAGGTCTTTAGGCGGCCGCATGATGTCGGAAGTATGCGTCATTGTGGACTCCGATTGAATGGAACTACCAGTTCGTAACAGAACCGTCGCGGCGCTTAAGGTGAGGCGCTTCCCAGAAACGCAAACTCTGCGCCTGGACCGCAACTTCGTTGACCTCGACGCCGAGCCCCGGCAGATCGCCGACCGGGTAATCGGTCCCGTCGAGCCGTGGTTGCACGGGGAAGAAGTCGGAATTGTCGAAGCCCAGCTTTGTTTCGGGCGCCCTGGTCTCGAGCCATGCGAAGTTGGGTACCGCGGCGGCGAGATGCACGGTCGCGGCCGTGCACACTGGGCCAAGGGGATTGTGCGGCATCAGGTCCACATAATGCGCCTCGCTCCAGCCAGCGATTTTCATCGCCTCGGTGAGCCCGCCGACATTGCAAACATCGATCCGGTTGAACTGATGGATGCCGCGCTCGATGTAGGGCAGGAACTGCCACTTGCTGGCAAATTCCTCGCCTATGGCAAAGGGGATTTCGGTCATCGTGCGCAGCGATTCATAGGCCTCCGGCGTTTCGGCCCGTATCGGCTCCTCGAGAAAATCAAGCACGCCGCGACCGAGCTTGTTGCAGAAGCTCGCGGCCTCTGCCACCGACAGCCGATGATGATAGTCGAGGCCGAGGACCACGTCGTCGCCCAGCGCCTCGCGCGCCTTGTTCAGCATACCCGCGGTGGCGCCGATGGACTCGCGCGGCTCGAAGATGTCCTTGCTGTTTTGCCCGAAGGGGAAGAAGCGGATCGCCTGCCACCCCTGCGCGCGAAGTTCGCGGGCCCGTTCGATGGCAACGTCGCCCTCGGCCTCGTCGCCGGTCGAGGCAAAGGTGGGAATGCGGTCGCGCTGCTTGCCGCCCAGCAGCTCGTAGACCGGCACGCCCAGCGCCTTGCCCTTGATGTCGTGAAGGGCGATGTCGATGGCGGAAATCGCCGCCTGAAGGACTCGCCCGCCTTCGAAGTACTGGCTGCGGTAAATCTCCTGCCAGATCCGCCCGATCTGCATCGGGTCGCGGCCGATGAGAAACTCGCGATAGTGCTCGACCGCGCCGGCCACGGCCCTCTCGCGACCGCTCAAGCCGCTCTCGCCCCAGCCGAAGATGCCATGGTCGGTCTCGACCTTGACGAGCATCTGGTTGCGCGTTCCTACCCACACCGGATAGGGCTTGATCGCGGTGATCTTAAGCTTCTCAGTCATCCACGCCCACGTTTCACGCGCATTCGCCCTATCTCAGTTGGCCTTGAGGGCCATTTCAGTTTCGCCATCGAACAGATGCATCCGCTCCTGGTCGAACTCGAGCCAGATCTGCTCGTCGGGCGCGACGGCAATGTTCGGCGGCACGCTGACGTTGACGATGGCGCCGGACAGGAACGCCTGGACGAAGGTGACGTCGCCGGTCGGTTCCACCGTGTAGGTCTTGGCCGGAATGGAACCAGGGACCGCACTCTTGTGGAGCTTGATCGTCGAGTGACGTGCGCCGAGCACGACTTTCCTGGTCGTCGCTTTCGCCACCTTCTGGGCATTGCGCGGTGAGAGCTCAAGGCGCCAGCCCTCGGCGCCGGTCAACACCGTGTTGCCGTTTGCCGTCGATGCCTCCAGCGGAATAAGGCTCATCGCCGGGCTGCCGATGAAGCTGGCCACGAACATGTTCACCGGATGGGCGAAGACCTGCGCCGGTGAATCGTATTGCTGCAGGTAGCCGCCATTCATCACCGCCATCTTGTCAGCCATGGTCACGGCTTCGAGCTGGTCGTGCGTCACATAGATGATCGTCGCCTTGAGGTCCTGGTGGAAACGCTTGATCTCCGACCGCATCTGCACGCGCAGTTTGGCATCGAGGTTAGACAGTGGCTCGTCCATGAGGAACACGGCGGGGTCGCGAACGAGGGCACGGCCAAGGGCCACACGCTGCTGCTGCCCGCCCGAAAGTTCGCGCGGCTTGCGCTCGAGCAGGTGCGTCATGTCGAGCACTCGCGCCGCTTCCTTGACCTTCTTGTCGATCTCGTCCCTGGGGAGTTTGCGCATCTGAAGCGGGAACGCCAGGTTCTTGTAGACCGATTTCTGCGGGTAGAGCGCGTAGTTCTGGAACACCATTGCGATGTCCCGGTCCTTGGGGTCGAGGTCGTTGACCACCCGCTCGCCGATGATGATGTCGCCCGCTGTGATCGGGGTCAGCCCAGCGACGAGATTGAGCGTGGTTGTCTTGCCGCAGCCTGAAGGCCCGACGAGCGCAACGAACTCGCCGTCATTGACCGTCAGCGAGACGTGGTTGACAGCTTTGAAGCTGCCATAGCTCTTGACGAGATCTTGGAGGACCACGTGGGCCATCGGCAACTCCCTAGTGCTTGACCGCGCCCTCTGTAAGGGCGCGTACAAAGTATCGTTGCAGGACCAGGAACAGCACCACGACGGGCACGCTCATCATAAAGCTGGCCGCCATCAGGCCCGGAAAGTCCGTCGTATTTTCCGAGAAGAAGCGTTGGATGCCGACCGGCAGGGTCAACTGCTCGTTCTTGGAGAGGAAGGTGTAGGCGTAGATGTACTCGTTCCACGCGCCGATGAAGGAATAGATTGCGGTGGCGATGATCCCCGGCGTCGAGAGCGGCATCACGATCATGATGAAGGCCTGGAACCGTGTTGCGCCATCGATGCGCGCCGCCTGCTCAAGCTGCACCGGGATATTGTCGTAAAAGCCCTTGAGCAGCCAGATCGCCAGCGGCAGGCCAAAGGTGAGATAGGTGAGTATCAGTGAGCCATGCGTGTTTATCAGACCGATCGCGCGCATCAGGATGAAGAGTGGCACGAGGAAGATCACCGCCGGGAACATGTTGCGCAGCAGCACGGCAAAGAACAGGAAATTCCGGCCGGGGAAACTGAAGCGCGAAAACGCGTAGGCCGCTGGGACAGCCACGATCACCGAAAGGATTGTCGTGACGGTCGACACGAAAAGGCTGTTCCAGAAGAAGCGGAGGAAGTCCTGGCCGACGCTGTTCTGCGGATCGAGCAGTTTCTGATAGCTGGCGAGGGTAGGTTCGTCCGGCCACCATTGCGGCGGGAATTGCGTCGCCGCGAATCCGGACTTGATCGAGGTGATCAGCATCCAGATCATCGGCAACGCGGTATAAAGCAGCATGAACACGAGGAATATGCGCCCGGCCCACCGCCATCCGTCGACGCGCATGCGGCGACGGGTCTGGGCTCGAGGGGCTGTCTCGGCAATCGTGCTCATCAGGCGCTCCCCTCTTTCCGCTCGTTGCCGCTTAACGCACGGACGTAGAAGTAGCCCAGCGTCATCAGCGTGAGGAACAGGAGCACCGAATAGGCCGATGCCACGCCCCAGCGCTGCCTTCCGAAGGCGAGCTCATAAATGTGGGTTATCCAGATATGCGATGCGTTCGACGGCCCGCCGCCCGTCATGATCCAGGGGATGATGAAGGAATTGAAGTTGGCCACCGCGAGCAGCAGCATCGTCACCACCGAGACGTTGCGCAAGTGCGGGAAGGTGACGTGCCAAAAGCGCTGCCATGCATTGGCACCATCGACTTTTGCGGCACGCAGCAATTGGTCGGGGACTGTCTGCAGGCCGGCCATCATCATGATCATGGCAAACGGAAACTCGCGCCAGATATTGACGACGATCAGGGAGGGCAGCACCGTGCTGACATTGTCGATGAAATTCGGCGGCTGGGCGGCCAATCCGAGGCCGACCAGCACCGCGCCGATGATCCCGAAATCCGAATGGTAGATCCACTTCCAGATGTAGGAGGCGGCGACGGCGCTGATGACCCAAGGGATGATCAGGACGGCGCGCAGGACACCACGGCCGATGAAGTCGCGGTGGAGCGCCAGCGCTGTGGCAAACCCCAGGACAAAGGAGATGAAAGTTGACCCCAGAGTCCAGATCAGTGTGTTCCAGGTGACTTTCCAGAACACCTGACTGGTGAGGATGGTCGTGTAGTTGTCGAAGCCGATGAAGGTCTTGTCGCGGAGTTGCAGGCCAGGCGGTGTCTTAAAGAACGACAGCTCGACCGTGTAGTAGATCGGATAGGCGATGACGATGAGCATCACGGCGATCGCTGGGAGCACGTACGCGTAGTCCGCGCGATGCTCCCAGACCTTCCGCAGCGCGCCGGACCAACCGGGTTGCAATCTTCGGCGAGCCTCGGCCTTGCCGGTCACGATCGTCACTTGTGGCGTGCCCTTTTTCTTCGGAACGAGGCGGCTGCGCCAGCGGCGCAGCCGTCAGTCGTAGATCCGGGCTGGACTAGAGTCCGCCCATCAGGTCTTTTACCTTCTTGGCCGCGTCGTCGGCTGCCTCGTCGACGGTCATCGCTCCGGTCAGGGCATTCTGCAGCATGTCCGGGATGATGATGTTCATGATCTCGGGGGCCTGCGGCAGAGCTGGGAACGGAATGCCGTATGGCAGCATCGAGGTGGTGACGTCGAGGAACTTGATGTTGTCCAGACGTTCCTTCATCCACTTGGTCTTGAAGCCGTTGAGGTTGCCCGGGTTTGATCCGGCGTAGGCCATCTTCAGCGACCATTCAGGGCTCGTCCACATGCAGATGATAGCTTTCGCAGCCGGCTCGTCTACCTTGCCGCCCTCGACATATTCGGGTTTCAGGATGTGAATGTTCGAGCCGCCGAACACGACGGCGCGCTTGCCGTCGGGACCAGTCGGGATCAGGCCGTAGCGCATGTTGTCGATGACCGTCTGCGCCTTGTCCTTGTCGGTGCCCGTCGCCTTTTTCTGCAGGTCGAGCATGACGTTGTAATCGGACGGGTGCGAGATCATCATGCCGAGCTGGCCGGCAACGAACAGGGGCTGGTTATCGGCCTGCTGGTTGGTGAGTGCCGAAACCGGAACCGACTTGTCGCGAACATACATGTCGTACGAGCCTTGCAGCGCTGCCTTGCTCTGCGGGCTATCGAGCTGGACCTGCTCATAGGTCGGGTTTGGCGTCGCTTCGTCGAAGACGCCGCCGCCATAGGCCCATAGCTGTGGCATGAAGCGGTACGGCGTATTGCCGGCATTCTTGCGAGCCACGAGGCCGTAACCGGCAATGCCAAGCTTGTCGTGGATCTGCTTGGAATATTTGACGACGTCGTCCCAGGTTGCCGGAGCCTTGTCTGGATCGAGGCCCGCACGCTTGAAGATGTCGGCATTCCAGATGAACGCCATCGTCTCATTGTTGGTCGGAATGCCGTAGGTCACGCCCTCCCAGGTCACTGCCTTCATGGCGCCGGGCCAGAAATCCTCGGTCGAATACCCCACGTCCTCTGGCTTGAGCGGCTGCAGATAGCCCTTTGAGGCGAACTCGGTACCACCCAGGATTTGCAGGCGGACCGCCATAGGCGCGGCATTGCCCAGGAGCGCGGTGCGGAACTTGTCGAGAAGGTCGTTATAGGTGAGGGCTTGTTCCTCGAGCTGGATGTTCGGATAGGTTTTGCGGAAGGTCTCGAAGAAATCCTTGTAGTACTGGCGCAGGAGGTCGGGGTCGCCCTCGAACACGCCCTGATACCAGAATGTCAGTCGCCCCTTGTAATCGAGCGGTGTGACCTTGGCGCAATCGGCCGCCGTGTCAAAGTCCTGTGTGCCCGCAATCGAGCGTACATATTCCGGCGACCACTTGCTCAGATCGACCGGCGGCGCACCCAGCGCCGAAGTAGACGTCAGGGATGCCATCAAAGCAGTGGCGACAGTGCCGCGCAGGACGGCACTGCCGAGCGCAATTCTCGTCATAGGTATCCTCCCTGGTTCTCCCATGCCGCCCTAAAGCGGTCCTTGCTCGTTTCGATCGCGAGGATGCCTCTTTCAACTCAGTGTATCCTCTCGATCGCTTGGTACGTTTTCAGATCATGGATTGCCTGTCAACGCGCAGAATCGTACATTGTTTGCGAAAGCCGTGTGTGATATCGGGCAAGGTGTGTATTAAATTGGGGAGCCCGGCCTTGGCCGAAATCAGCGATTTCAAAGCGATGCCACCGGTGGGGACCGATCCCATCGGGGCCTCCAGCGAGGGCGCCTCGCTTTATGAATTGATCAGGGAAGATATCATCGAGGGACGGCTCGCTGCCAACGAACGGCTTGTCGTCACCGATCTCGCCCGGCGTCACGGCACTTCGACCAATCCTGTGCGCGAGGCCCTGCAGTTGTTGCGCGGCGAAGGGTTTGTCACCTTTGTCGCCAACCGCGGGGCGCGCGTGCGACCCATTGATCAAGATTTTGTCCGGGATATCTACGAGATCGGTGTTCTGATCGAGCCAGCCCTGACACGATGGTTTGTGAATATGGCTACCGGCGAGGACATCGCCGAACTCGAACGTCTCCAAGGCCTGATCGAAGAGAACAATTTCACCGACACATTCAGGCATAGTGAGCTGGATACCGCTTTCCACACCGTGATGTACCAGCGGCACTACAACCGCCACGCCGCCGAGCTTTGGTGGAAGCATCGCGAAGTGCTGCGAGCCGTGAGCCGTCGTTTCAATTTCACGCTGGCGCGACGTGCCGCGATCATGCGCGAGCACCGCGAACTCATCGCGCTTGTGAAGGCGGGAGAGGCCGACAAGGCGGCCGAACTCGTTTCCCGCCATGTCGAGGGTTCGGGCCGGCATATTCTCGAACAGATGCGAGCGCGCAACGCCGCTCGGGCCGGATAGAATGTCCAGTCCAGAACATCGTTAGCTGACCATTTCCAGGCAAAGGTAGTTGAGATGAAAATCACGAGCATTCGGCCGTGGCTGATCAAGTCCGATGCTTCCTACTGGGGAGAGTTCCTGTTCGTCGAAGTAACGACCGACGAGGGAGTGAGTGGCTGGGGAGAGATCACCACCACGACAAGGCTCGCCAACCGCGCTCTCTGCACGATCCTGCGGCAGATCGGCGTCGCCGTGACAGGCGAGGATCCGGCGCGTATCGAGCATCTCTGGCACAAGATCTTCCGCAGCTTCACCTACATGGGAAGCCGCGGCGCCGCCGTCGAATGCGTGAGCGCCATCGATATTGCCCTCTGGGACATCCGGGGCAAAGTCCTCGGCAAGCCGATTTACGAGCTGCTTGGCGGGCCGGTACGCGATGAAATCGCGCTCTACACCCATCCCAACCAGGCCAAATTCACCAGCAAGGAGGCTGTGGTCCGCGAAATTCTTGACATTGTCGAGTCCGGACACACTGCGCTCAAGTTCGATCCCTACCCCCACCAGGGCCGCAGCGCCGATGGCCTGCCCCGCGAACAGCGAGACGGCTACCTCGATGGCAGCATGACCCGCAAGGACGAGCGCGAAGCCGCCGAACTCACGGCTCTGATCCGCGAAACGGCAGGACCCGATGTGGACATTCTCATCGATGCGCACGGCCGCTTCGACGTCCCCACCGCCATTCGCCTCTGTCGGAGCCTCGAGGAGGCCGGCCAGATCGACTGGTTTGAGGAGCCCTGCCCGCCCGAGAGCCTTAACGCCCTCAAGCAGGTGCGTGAGAAGGTCAATACCGCCATCTCGTGGGGCGAGCGCGGCCACACGAAGTGGGATTTCGTGCCGGTACTCGAGAACAGGCTCGCTGATTACATCATGCCCGACGTTACCTGGACCGGCGGCATTACCGAACTCAAGAAGATTTCTGCGCTGTGCGAAGCCTACTACGTCCCGGTCTCGCCACATGACGCCGCGGGACCGATCAACGTGGTTGCGGGAGCGCAGGTAATGATGACCGTTCCCAACTTCTACAAACTCGAAACATCGGAGTGGAACCTGGGCAAATACGATCACCTGATCGACAGACCACTCGATATTTCGAACGGCAGCCTCAAGCTGATGTCGAAGCCTGGTCTCGGTATTGAGATGGACCGCGACTACCTGCAGGCCCACGAGATTGAGCTGGGCTAGCAACACTCTATGCCGGCCCAGGGTGCGGGACGACAAGCCGAAAACGAGGATAAGTCATGGCAAAGACAGGTGGCGCCGACGAAGCGCTCAATCGGGTGAACGCGAATTCCAAGCCATCCCAGCTTCGCATCACCGACATGCGGGTAGCCGAAATCGTCGGCGCGCCGTTCACCTCAACCCTGCTCAAGATTTACACCAACCAGGGCATCGTCGGGCTTGGCGAGGTGCGCGACGGCGCCAGTGCCACCTACGCGCTGATGCTGAAGAGCCGGCTGCTTGGCGAGAACCCTTGCGACATCGACCGCCTGTTTCGCCGGATCAAGCAGTTCGGTGGCCATGGCCGGCAAGGCGGTGGCGTCTCGGCGGTCGAGATCGCGTTGTGGGATCTCGCCGGCAAGGCCTATGGCGTTCCCATCTACCAGATGCTCGGCGGCCGGTTTCGGGAGAAGGTGCGCGTCTATTGCGACACCGACGCTACCGTGCCGAGCGGCACCGAGACCGGCAAGCGCCTCAAGCAGCGCATGGCGCTCGGCTTCACCTTCCTCAAAATGGATCTGGGGTTGATGCAGATCGCGGATGTACCCGGTGCGGTCGTCTCCCCTGCCGGTTCACTTGAAGGGTACCGCATCCATCCCGGCCGCGGCCCGGTCAAGACCATGGAGGAGCGGCGCGCCCGCAATGCCGCTTACGATTTGCATAACGTCCCCCATCCGTTTACCGGCCTCCACTTTTCCGACAAGGGCCTCGACCTGCTTGAACAGTACATTGCCGAGGTTCGCGATGTTATCGGCATGGATATTCCGCTCGCCATTGACCATGTCGGCCACATCTCGCTGCAGAACGGCATTCGGCTCGCCAGGCGGATTGAAAAATACGTGCCGGCCTGGCTCGAGGATGTGATCCCATGGCAGTACACCGAGCAGTTCCGGCAACTGCAGGCCGCCACTACGGTGCCGATCTGCACCGGCGAGGACATCTACCTTAAGGAAGGCTTCGAGCCTCTGCTCAAGAGCGGCGGCCTCTCCATTATCCACCCGGACCTGCTCACCAGCGGGGGCATCCTCGAGACCAAGAAGATCGGCGACATGGCCCAGGACCACGGCGTCGCAATGGCCATCCATATGGCCGAAAGTCCAATCGCCGCAATGGCCGCGGCACATGTCGCGACCGCGACCGAAAACTTCATGGCGCTCGAATACCACTCTGCCGATGTCGACTGGTGGGACGATATCGTCACCGGCGTTCCCAAGCCGCTCGTGAGCGACGGCTTTATCACTGTTCCGGACAAACCTGGCCTGGGGATTGACGACGTCGTCGACGAGGTGATCTCGCAGCATCTGCAGCCGGGTGTCACCGGCATCTGGCAGCCCACGGATCACTGGGACAACGAGTATTCCTGGGACCGTATCTGGAGCTGAGGCGAAAAGAACCGAAGATGAAGATCACCGATCTCCGCTGCGCCGTCATCGGCAAACATCCCATCGTCCGCATCGTTACCGACGAGGGCCTCTATGGCCTTGGCGAAGTCGAGTTCACCAAGACCTATCTCAAGCCTTGGGTGCTGCATTTCCGTGAGGCGCTGATCGGCGAGGACCCTACCGACGTCGAGCGGGTGATGCTGAAGATGCGCCAACGCGGCTCTTTCAAGCCCTATGGCGCGGCGGTAAGCGCTATCGAGCATGCGCTGTGGGACATAGCCGGCAAGGCCGCAGGCGTGCCGGCCTACAAACTGCTCGGCGGCAAGGTGCGCGATAAGGTGCGCGTCTATAACGGCTCGATCCGCCAGAAGCGAACGGGGGACCGGCCGGAGGATTACGCCGCTGACGTGAAATGGATGATGGAGCAGCCGCAGAATTTCTTCATGATCAAGCAAGGGATCTCGTTCCACTCCAACATGAAGGACACCATCGAGGACTTCCATTACGGCGTGAAGCAGAATAAGGCTGGCTACCACGGTGCCATGGATCAGGGCGTCATCAGCGAGCGCGGTTTCAACCACATGCTCGACTGCGTGATCGCGATGAAGGAAGTGCTGGGCGACAAGGTCAGCCTGGCGCTCGACTGCGGCCCGGGCTGGATGCTGCCCGATGCGATCAAGTTCGCTCGCGCGGTCGAGAAGTACAATTTGATGTGGCTCGAGGACATGCTGACCGGCGACTATGTGCCGTGGGTCAATCCGCAGGCCTATCGGGAGCTGACCACCGCCACCTCGACGCCAATTCATACCGGCGAGCAGATATACCTGCGGCACAACTTCAAGGAGCTGATCGAAACGCAGGCGGTGCGCGTCATCGGCCCCGATCCGGCCGATATTGGCGGCATTGCCGAGCTCAAATGGGTCGCCGAGCACGCCTGTATGCACTCGATCCTGATGGCACCGCACGGCACCGCGAACGGCCTTCTCGGCCTCGGCGCGCTGATCAATGTCTGCGCCACCCTGCCCGCCAACTTCATTGCCTTCGAATACCCGAGCGCCTCCGACCCCTGGTGGGAGGACCTCGTAATCGGCCTGCCGTCGCAGATCGTGAAGGACAGCATGGTGGACTTGCTGGAAGCGCCGGGGCTGGGCCTCGACATCAACGCCGAAGCAGCCAGGAAGTATCTCCGGGAAGAGGATGCGGGCTTCTTCGACTGAACCATCCTTCTTGCGCCACCCTGCACCGCACGGACTGATTCTCGCAAATTGGCATCCAGAATGACCGTTTCGGGGCTGGACGCGGACTGGCAGCTTTTCAGCAGCGGAGGGTCGATAGTGTTGAAAAAGTCCGGGTTGCAGCAGTCCTGAAGCACTTCTCTATTCGGCATGTTGAGGTCAAGCGCTTTCGAGCTTGCGGCTTCTCCGGCGTTTGACGTCTTTCGCGGGGCCTCGCTTCTCTACGGGATCGGCTTTAGCCCTCCCAGCATGGGATCAGGAGAATGAAGCGGCACAATCTGATTCGCGGCCTGATCGGCTGCAGTGAGCGACCGGTCCGAGTGCTTCAACGAACTCGCCTCATCCATCGTCCCGCGAAGGACGTGCTTCCGCCGGTGGCGGAACTTGTCTCTCTCCTTACGGCCTTCCCGGTCAGATAGCGGCTGGCGAGGCCTCCCGCGTCCAGCGGAATTCGGTGCCGTCCACCCACATGCGGTGCATGATGACCGCCAGCCGGCGGGCGAGTGCCACGATCGCTTTTCGCAGACCGCACCGCTTGGCGACATTCATCGCCCACGCCTTCAGCCATGACCACTTCTTGACGCGCGTTAGCATCACTTGGGCGGCTTCGTAGAGCAAGGTGCGCATCATCCCGTCGCCGCACAGCGAGACGCGACCGACGCGGTGACTTTCACCTGATTGGTTGAGCACCGGCGTCAGTCCCAGGATGAACCCCACCGTTTTGGAGTTTCTGAATCGCTGTGGAATGTCGATCGTCGCGGCATAAGCCAGCGCCACCACAGGACCGACGCCGGAGATCGTCATCAAGCGCCGACAGACCTCATCGTCCCGCACGATTCTCAGAAGTCTGCGATGTAGAATTGTAAACTGTTCTCGCAGCTTGCAGCGCGCCTCCAGCAGCGGCGTGACAATTTCGGCCAGTTCACAGCGTCCTTCGACGAGCTCGCGAATCCGATCCTCAAACTTGACGGTCCCGACGACGCCAACCTTGAGCCCAAAATTGCGCAACAGGCCGCGCAGGTCGTTCTCGATGGCGAGGGCCTTTTCCTGCAGCAGCTTGCGCGCCGTCAGCAGCGCGCGGCGCTTCTGGCTCGTCAGCGTCTTGACATGCACCGGGCGGAACAGGTTGACGCGCATCATCTGTGCGATGCCGCGCGCATCATTGCGATCCGTCTTGTTCGGCCGCGCCTTGAGGAATGCCTTGGTGTGTCGGGTCTCGATGCAGATTGCCGGCAAACCGGCCCTGGCCAGGCCTTCGAACAGCCATTGCGACAACGGTCCGGCCTCGAGCCCGATCCGCTCGATGCGCAAGGCGGGACCTTTCAGAACCGCGGTGAGGTCGTCGGGGTGGCTGACCACCTTGACCTCGCGGCAGATCTTGCCAGTTTCATCGACAATGCAAACGGCGGTCTCTTTTACCGAGATATCCAATCCGGCATAATGCTTCATGCTGCGTTTCCTTTCCTGATGCTTGTGGCTGTAGCTGCAGACCACGTTCTATCATCAGCTCGGAGCGCAGCACCTCCGTCCATCACCGTCGAAGATGGGGCTCAAGCCGAATATCCCATCTGATTCAATCTTCGTCGTAAGAGGAGATTGAGTCGATGATGGGCGAGCAAAGTGTGATGCAGGAGGAGCTGTTCTACGGCTTCA